>CAZZZY010001122.1:0-1874 GCA_964658545.1 uncultured Acetobacteraceae bacterium
AGGGTATTAAACTCTAAATCCCTGAACTCAGTTTCTTGAGGCAACAACTTCAGAGACTTCTGGATTTTATGGGGAATTTGGAAAGTCTCCAGTAGGTCATATGTGAGTGGATTGAGAAGAAACCGGAGTTCTCGCTCGTTTTGTAATCCCTTCAGGACACTTAACCTATCTTTTTTCTCGGTGGTGAAGTATACAGTATAAATCGGGTTGCACACTATATTAGTGGTATAGTTAACCCCAGCAACACGGGCAGTTGTTTGGTCAAAGTGCTGCCAAGGGCTACTAGCAAGTCCCGCTTCATAGACTTCACTTTTCTCACTGTGAAAGTCCGAGTGGTTTTGATCAACAAGTTGGATAAATAACCAGCCGATATGGCAATACCAATTGTTGCTGTGAGTGGATTTTCTTACGATCCTGGGAATTGGGAAAAGGAAAAAACTTTACTTCGCTATTATCAGCAAGCTGTTCGAGAATTGGGAGAAATCGAACGGGTGAATGCTTTAGAAATTCAGCATATTACTTTTGAATGTTGTTACGACTGGTCGAGTATGTTCAAAGCTTTTTCTGAGATACCAGTTAATAAAGATACTCACAAAGCCTTGTTTACATCTTGGCGTGAATCAATAATTAAACGTGGTACACCATACAGATATTCATATTTTTATACAAATCAAAAACCCGTAGATACTTGGTGGTTGCATTGGTTGCTCGATAGTATTACAACTGACGAAAAAGGACATACTTGGTTTAGGCAACAAATTATCGAGTGGTTGGAGAATTTACCTGGAGATCAAGCACAAGTTGGTGGGGAATATAGTGTTTTACATTTGTTAACAAAAGATTTGACCGAGATAAAGTATCAGGGAAAATCCCCCTACCCGAAGTTTTATGAGGTTGTGATTCTGCCAAACCAACTATCAACACGAGATGATATTTCTAGGAGAACGTATCTCCAAGAATATGCACCCCCTGATTTGTGGGAAAGAGTGATGGCTTATTGGCAAGTAAATTTACACAACTTTGTACCCAGACCGGACTCGTCTCAAAGCTCGGATTATACGAAAAATGCACAATGGATGTCTGCCTTGAAGGAGTTAGCACCGCAGAATTATGATAGTTTGTTGTCCCAATGGAAAGTCCAGCATAAGCGACGACCTAATTTGTGGAAAGCAATGAGAAATTTGGGATTGGATTGATGTAATGCTTTCTGTATGTGGGATGGAGAGTACAGCATTGGGTTGCAGTATCTGAAGTCCTTCAACTACCTGCCCCATGAATGTCAACAGATGCAGGTGATTTGCGATGCCTGCGGCGGGCTACGCCTACGCATCAGTCGAGTGTATTCAGACTCACTAGAGGAGACAGTTAAAAGTCTGTTGCAGTCGTTGGGCAAACTGAATGAATATTGCTTTATATGCACAATATTCTTTAACTACTGAAGCTATCGTATCATGGCTGCTTTCATGGGCAGATAGCGATGTTCAATTAATCACTCCCGGTAACAAACGTATCTCTTTAGAAGGAAAGATAAAACCTAATAAAGCATTTATTTATTTCATTTTTAATTCAGATAGCTATGCGATCAAAATTGGTAGAGCTAGCGATGTTGAAAAGCGATTACAATCTCTACAAACTAGTAGTCCAGTTCTTTTACAAATTCTGAAAGTTATACCAATAGATAGTGTTAAAAAATCTCAAGAGTTGGAGGCATACCTCCATACCAAATTTAGACATTTAAGAATGAGTGGAGAATGGTTTAGGGCTGATCCGGAGTTAAGAAATTATATTATTCGTTGTGATGAATCATACTTTAAAGATTCTTTTTTAAGACAATTTAGCCCTAAGTCTAGTGTCCGATTATCAGAAATATAACT
>CAZZZY010001123.1:0-1873 GCA_964658545.1 uncultured Acetobacteraceae bacterium
CTTTCCCCTCTGCCCCTCTACCCCCCCGCCCCCCCGCCTCTTTCCCCGTTCCCGGAATTCAACTCGGCAACATTTTTGTGGGAATTCAGCCACCAAGGGGTTATGATAATGACCCCAGTTTGAATTATCATGCGCCGGATTTAGAACCAACTCATGCTTATTTAGCTTTCTACTATTGGGTAAGAGAATGTTTTGGTGCTGATGCTGTAGTTCATGTGGGGAAACACGGAAATCTAGAATGGCTACCCGGTAAAAGTGTGGCTTTATCCAGTAATTGTTATCCAGAAGTAGCCTTCGGCGCACTTCCCCACCTGTACCCGTTTATTGTCAATGATCCTGGTGAAGGTTCTCAAGCCAAACGTCGCGCTCAGGCTGTGATTATAGATCATCTAACGCCGCCAATGACTCGTGCAGAACTCTACGGATCTTTGCAACAGCTGGAAAATTTAATTGATGAGTATTATGAAGCGGAAAGTTTAGATCCTTCTCGTTTGCCAGTGATTAGCGATCGCATCCACGAACTGGTAATCAAAGAAAATCTCCATCTAGATTTAGGAATCCAAAATGAAACAGAAATTTTTAATTCTGTTCGCGCAGGGTTAGCGAGTCCGCGAGCGTCATCTTTAATTTTGAATTCTATCGGTGGCTATCTTTGTGAATTGAAAGAAGCCCAAATCCGCGACGGGTTGCACATTTTTGGGCAATGTCCCCAAGGACGGCAACTGCGAGACTTAATAGTAGCGATCGCTCGCATACCCAATCGCTACTCTTTAGGTATTACCCGTGCCATAGCTCAAGATTGGGGTCTAGACTTCGATCCCCTCACAGCCGATTTGTCAATGCCGAGTGGTGAATACTCAATAGTCAATGGCACAGAATGCCGTACCATAGGTGATATCGTCGAAGTCCTAGAAGAACACGCCGCCCTCTTAGTAGAACAACTACTCACTCCCCACTCCCCACTGTCCTTAATTGGATACGCGATCGCCTACTTCCAGCTTTACAACAAACCCCCCAAGAAATAACCCATTTATTACACGGACTTGATGGCGGATATGTCCCCAGTGCGCCATCTGGCGCACCCACACGCGGCCGCCCAGAAGTTCTACCAACTGGGAGAAACTTTTATTCTGTCGATATTCGCGCTATTCCCACAGAAACAGCTTGGGATATCGGGAGAAAAGCTGCTGAAACCCTGGTTGAATATTACACTCAAGAACATGGTGAGTATCCCAAAACACTAGGCTTATCATTGTGGGGAACTGCCACCATGAGGACTGGGGGTGATGATATTGCCGAAGCCTTGGCTTTACTCGGAGTCCAACCTGTGTGGGATGGTGCAGCGCGGCGAGTAGTGGATTTTGAAATTCTTCCCCTGGCGATTTTGGGACGGCCCCGTGTAGATGTTACCTTGCGAATTTCAGGATTCTTCCGGGATGCTTTTCCCAACTTAATTGATTTGTTTGCTCAAGCAGTATCAGCAGTAGCAGACTTAGATGAACCGCCAGAACAAAATCCCCTCGCGGATGCAGTTCGCCAAGAAACTGATTTGTGGACAAGCCAAGGATTAACTGTAGAAGAAGCCGTGGTGCGATCGCGTTATCGCATCTTTGGTTCTCGCCCAGGTGCTTACGGCGCAGGACTCCAAGGTTTAATCGAATCGCAAAACTGGACAGATGACCAAGATTTAGCCCGCGCCTACATCAATTGGAGTGCCTACGCCTACACGCGCAATGCAGAAGGCAAGTCAGCTCCAGAAGCCTTTACCCAGCGTCTGAGCACGATGCAAATCGTGTTGCAAAACCAGGACAACCGCGAGCACGATCTGCTGGATTCCGATGATTACTACCAGTTTCAAGGGGGCTTAACTGCG
>CAZZZY010001124.1:0-1872 GCA_964658545.1 uncultured Acetobacteraceae bacterium
ACATTAGTTATTCTCCCCCTACTCCCTAATTCCTACTCCCCACTCCCTAAATTACCGCTCGTTTATAAGCTTCGTCCAAGACTTCGGAAAGTGTCGGATGGGCGTGAACTAGATGTGCGAGACTTTGCACGGATTGACGGTTTGCGATCGCGGCTGAGGCTTCATGAATTAAGTCTGAGGCATGCAGTCCGAAAATGTGAACGCCTAAGACTTCTCCTGTGTCTTTGCGATATATCACCTTGGCAATACCGTCGGCTTCATTTTCTGCCAACGCTTTGGAATTCCCTTTGAAGTAACTCCGACTTGTAGCGATTTCAAACCCTTCGGTTTGTCCCAACTCCTTCGCGGCTGTTTCTGTTAAACCCACATAGCTGACTTCTGGGTGGGTAAAAGCTGCTGCGGGGATGCTGCGATAGTCTACTATTCTTTCCCTGCCAATTATATTTTCCACCGCGATGATGCCTTGAGCAGAAGCCGCATGTGCCAACATCATCTTCCCATTAGCATCGCCAATTGCCCAGACATTTGGTACTACTTCACCAGCTGATAGCACTGCCATGCGATCGTCAACTGGGATAAAATTCCGCCGATCAAGTTCTATACCCACAGACTCCAAACCGAGATTTTTAGTCGCCGGGATGCGTCCTGTAGCCACCAAGCAAGCATCTACTTCGATGATATCTACATCCTCTTTGGTTTTGAAATCTGCTAACTCAATTACCACTGGTGAACCAGGGGTGACTTTTTTGGCGTATATCCCCACTTTGGTTTCAATATCGCGGGGAGTAATCAGCACCCGTTCGGCAAGTTTGGCAATGTCGCGGTCAAATCCTGGCATTAACTGATCTAGGGCTTCAATCAAGGTGATTTCACAACCCAAAGCTGAATAAATATCAGAAAATTCCAAGCCGATGTAACCACTGCCAATAATCGCTACCCAGTCTGGTAACGACTCCAACTTCACACCGTGATCGCTGGTGAAGACAGTTTTTCCATCTACTTCAATGCCTGGAGGAACAAAAGGAATTGAACCAGGAGAAAGGATGATGTCTTTGGCAGTGATGGTTTTTTCGCCACCGTCTCCGGTTACAGAGACTTTTTGTGCCCCAGCGATTTTTCCCCAACCCTTGATAATATCAACTCCTAGACGTTTGAGGCTGTTGGTTAAGTCCCCTTGAATTTTCGAGACGAGATTATTAGCATGATTAGCGATCGCTTGGCGATCAAATTCCACGCTACCAATTTGAATTCCCAGCGATTTCAGGTGGTGGGCATTGCGTAACTCCCGCACACGTCCAGATGCCGCCAGCAGCGCTTTAGAAGGAATACAACCCCGATTAACACAGGTTCCTCCCATATCAGCAGCTTCAATAATCGCTGTTTTCAGACCACAACTTACGGCGTGTAAGGCTGCGCCATGTCCGCCTACACCAGCGCCGATAATTACTAAATCGTAATCAAATCCTTGACTCACGTTAGGTTCCCTGTGTGCTTCGCCTATTTATTCTCAACTTGACCGACAATCAGCGCAACCCCTTTAACAGTTATCAGTTATTAGTGGTCAGTTTCGTTGCTGGGTTTAAGCCCCCAGCAGACACTTATCAGTGAACACTGGAAACTGCTAACTGATTTAAATCCCCTACCATCTACCTGATAACTATTTACTGATTTAAGGTTCGGGTGTTGCTAACTTCAATTATGATTCACTGACTTATGGCGAAAAGATGGATGTTTTTAGTAAATTATAGTCAAACTTAGATACTTATTTTTTTTTATACTCTAGAAGAAGATGGAGGACACAAGGAGAATAACCAATACCCGTGAACAGTGAACAGTTGACAGTGAACAATTGGGGAACTCTGACCCAATCAT
>CAZZZY010001125.1:0-1870 GCA_964658545.1 uncultured Acetobacteraceae bacterium
GTTGTGATAAAATCTTAATTCCCAGATGACGCAGATATAAGATTTGCGCCACTTCCATAGCTTCGTAAGCGTCTTTCCACTGCCACGCACCGGACGCAGCAGTGCCTAGAAAATAGCGATTCATCTGGGCTTGGATTGTCCTGGTGGAGATAGTCCGTTGCTCAATCAGTGATTTGGTGAGTTCTTGAGCAACGTTGAGGATTGATTGCCCATAATCCAGAACTGTTTCTAGGTCAAACAGAGTTCCTTGCGTGGCTATAAGGCTGACCATATCTATATATATGAATACATCACTTTCGCTTTGGCGTAGCCGTTTGACCGAGAAGATTGGAGATTGGAGATTGAATGTTTTTGGTACAAGCCCAGCAGTCAAGTGGGTGGAATAAATCTAAAAGACTCTACGCACAGTCGCTTTCCGCGTCGCTCGCACGAAAGTGAGTGAAGCAGGTAGTTATGTGTGAGGTTACGGCAGTTGCATGAAGTGGCTAGCCGTGACTCTTCTGTGGATTCGCTGTTACAAGGGTTGGGGATTTTGTCAAACCGTATTTGTGATCCTTGCAGCCAAAGCTGCTGGCGGCTGTTGAGAGAGAGTACAAGCTTGTATGGGAAATTGCGTATTTCTAGGCATTTACAACCTTGGGAAATACCCGATTCAAGTCTAATAAAACATCTTCAAATCCAGGAATCGCTACTGACTGATGTGGTAAAGATATCTGCTTGCTGAGATAATTGAATTCACCTTGAGCATTTTGATAGGGTTGGCTATAACGCTCAAGTTGGCGAACATTTAAGTTGACAATCCAATAATCAGAAATTGCGGCTTCTGCGTAGATTTTTAACTTTGTTGTTTGGTCGTAATCTAGGGTTGAGTCCGAAATCTCAATCACTAAAAAAATATCTTCTGGATAAGGATGATGGGCAAGATAATCTTCGTCTTTGCCACGTGCTACCGCCACATCTGGTTCAGGTTCACTTTGCGAAGGCAAAGTAATCGGATCTTGTCCGCGAATCACAGCGCGATCGCCCAACAACCGATCCAATTGGCGGCATAAGATAGAACCGCAGACTGTATGAGGTGTGCCCTTGGCTACCATCTGAATTAGTTCTCCGCGAATCAACTCGATGCGATCGCTCTCCTTTAGAAATTCCAGTTCAATCAGCCGATGATATTCGTCAATAGTAAATCGTTTTGGTGTGACAACGTTCATGGGACATCATCGATTTAACTGTTATCTACTTTCTAGCTTACCATCTGTATTCAAGAGAGTGGAATTGCCCCAACTGTGGGATACACCACGACAGAGATATTAACGCAAGTAAGAATATTTTGGCTGCGGGACTCGCAGTTTCAGCGCCAGTCACTCATGGGAGAAACCCCCTTGGCGCTAGCCTCTCCCTTCGGGAGAAGACCGCGCTGGCTTGTCTGTGGAGCGAACATAAGACCTGACAGCCTTAAGGGTGAAGGGCAGTTGCGAAATACCCGTAAGGCTTGCCTTGAGCGTAGCCGAAAGGGAAAGAAACAGAAACCTAAGCCGTGAGTCTTAGGAATCCCCGACCATTTACGGCGGGGTGGATGTCAAACTGTAGCTGCGAAAAAACGTAGTTTTTCATGCAGGGCAATCGGTGGCAGTCCAGTTTTTTGGTATCTTATCTTGGTATTACACCCAAGACCTTGCACCCTAGTTTTGGTTAACATAGAAATTCCCCTGACATTGCACACATTGTATGCCCAAGACTTGGAACATCAAGATAGATAACTATTTTCAAGCCAACCCCAATTGCATTATCGCCACCGCCCATGTAGACTCATTCCCAACAGACCTGCCCCTAGAACCCAACATCAGGGAACCCAACCGCAAAAGCGCAACCT
>CAZZZY010001126.1:0-1866 GCA_964658545.1 uncultured Acetobacteraceae bacterium
AACCTTTTCCCAAAACCCAATTCCGAGTTAAAAATCCTTAACCGAGCAGTATTGAAACCCGTCCTTTATATAACAGGGTTCGTTGTGCTTTAATGGAATTATATAAATAAAACACACTTTTGTCATATATTTGTAATATTTTCAGCAATCAAGTATGTGATAATCCTTGAATAATCAATCCAGGGTTGTTGTCAATTATTAATCTCCCAAATAGACAACATAGCAGTCATATTTGAGTTCCGAATAGAGTACAAACTGCTAGAGAGTTTTTATATTACTTAGGATTGCTATATATCAATTTCAATCTTGACATTACAAACAAATATAAGTATGATTCTGACAGATTACTAGGTCTGAAAATTCAGGTCATGTGGAAAAGC
The DNA here is from genome assembly GCA_964658545.1 of uncultured Acetobacteraceae bacterium. Classification (GTDB taxonomy): domain Bacteria; phylum Cyanobacteriota; class Cyanobacteriia; order Cyanobacteriales; family Nostocaceae; genus Nostoc. The sequence goes on from CAZZZY010001126.1 coordinate 381, forward strand.
CCACGACGAAAAACCTAACCCCCTTACCGCGTCGGTAAGGGGAAGTTTAAAATAATTCGTAATTAAGTTTTGCATAGGGAATTAATAAGTAAACAAAATTATCCTGAAAATAAATCAATGAAATTACGCTCTTTTTTACTAACTATATTTAGTACTTTATTACTAACATCGCCCAGTTTGGCAGCCAAATTTCCATTTGCGAAAAAGGATTCTACTCGTAATTATTTAGATTCAACAACTGATAGGAAGTATTTATTGGCTAACTTTTCGAGTGAAGGAACTATACATAAAAATTTGATTCCTAAGCTCAATCAACCAGAGATTTTAAATAATGCGAATGATCCTTCTTTATTTGGTGGAGTTATCCCATTAGGCAAAGAGATACCAGAATTAAAGTCTCAAGTTAGAGCATTAATGGCTCATTACAGTTTTCTCAAACCTGGAATGTTTTTCTTAGATATAGAAACAGGAAACTATTTGAATATTGATGGCGAAAAGGTATTTCCGGCAGCTAGTACCATTAAATATCCGATTTTAATTGCTTTATTTGAACAAGTAGACGCTGGGAGAGTCAAGCTTAATGAAAAGCTAGTGATGCGGCGTGACTTAGTAGCAAGTGGTTCGGGTGATTTGCAGTATAAACCAGCAGGAACCAAGTTGAGTGTAATAGAAACTGTTAACAAAATGATTACGATCAGTGATAATACTGCTAGTAACATGATTATCGACCGTTTAGGCGGGAAAGCCAAACTCAATCAGCGTTTCCACACTTGGGGACTAAAAAACACAGTAATTCGCAATATGTTAGGAGACTTTAAAGGCACTAATACCACTAGTCCAGCAGATTTAGTCCGGTTGTCAGCCTTAGTTGACCAACATAAGTTGATTTCCGAAGGTAGCCATTTCCAAGTTTTAGATATCTTACGTCACTGTCATAATAATAAGTTGCTGGCAGCTGGTGTGGGTAAAGGTGGAACTATTGCTCATAAAACTGGAGATATTGGATTTTTGGTTGGGGATGCAGGAATTATTATTTTGCCAAATGGTAAGCATTACTTGGCAGGGATTTTTGTAATCAGACCTCATGATGATGAGCGAGGAAGGGAGTTTATACGTCAGGTTTCTCGCCTAGTTTATCAGTATTTAGATCAACCAAAATTATCCCAGAAGTATTGATTTAATATTACTTTGCTTTGATTGTAATTAAAGCTACCCCTTGGTAATAATTGTCTTGTTGACCACCAAATTTTCTTGTTTTGTGGGGGTCTTAAACCCTGTTATTCAGACGCTCCTACGTCGCTCTAAGCGGAGCTATGCCGTAGGCTTTACGCTGCGCTATCGGCTAGTCATACAGAAAACATCGCTGAATTCTGACTCCTGACTCCTGAATTCTATTTCGATAACTTATCTTGACTAAAATTATTGGTACATGACAGATATAGAGAGTATTTATAAAGTAAAAATAAAATTCTTGTAGGGTGTGTTA
>CAZZZY010001127.1:0-1863 GCA_964658545.1 uncultured Acetobacteraceae bacterium
TCTTCAAAGTTTGCGATCGCACCCAAGCTTGGAAATTTATGCGAAGACAATAACTCTATTACACCGGACCTCTCTCTTCATCCTCTTATTTTGGCTAAGGTATTGATAAATAAATGTTACGATAAATTTACAAAAATCGAAGGGGTGTAAACCGTACCGGCGTAGGTTAGAAATGCCCTATCTGCTGCTGAAAAGCTTGATATCACTCCACTGTGGCAACTCAAGTAAAAACCTAAGTCCTCAATTTTCCTAGTTTGAGGTTTTTAAAAGCATTTTTAGCCTCTGCTTGCGACTGGCGATCGCTAGATATTTACCACTACCAAAATTTTTATGGCGGTGGATGCAGTCCCGCCGAGGTCAAAAGGCGACGCAAGTTAACGACTCCAACCCGATTTAATTGCAGAGCTGACACTGTTGCTCGACCACAGGAAGTTTTACCAATAACCTCTGTAAAATCATCGTTCCAGCTAAAATGCTCTGACCTTCTTCTGCTGACGAGGATGAAACAGTGCCACCTCAAGTTTTGTTTCTGGATCGCAATGGCTGGTTTTGGTGTGCTTTCGACCATTGCAGCCATAACACGACCAAGCTAAATTTTCTGCTATCGTTTCTCCACCTGCCTGACGGGGTTTGATGTGTTCTATAGTGAAGCTGTCAGGAGAAAATTCTTCTGGACATCGGCAATATTCACAGAGATTTTTGGCTCTGCTGGCTACTGTTCGTCGCATTGCAGCAGATACTCTCTCAGATTCAAACGGCATGGAATAACTGAGATTCCGAAACAAATTGACGATTCAAGGTCAGCAAATCCATATTCCTTAGCCTTGCTAATTCCATGAGAGCTTCCAGACGTTCTACCCTCCACTGTTCTAGCTGATCCTCATAAGTAATCAATTCTTCATGTTCCATGTCGGTGAGTTCTCCCCACTCACCGCGTTTGCGTAACTCTTCTAGTCGTTTCTGCTCATTCGGAGCCAGACGACGTTGGATGACTTCAACCAGGGCTAACTCAATCGGATTGGATGCAGCAAACTTAGAGGGTTCAGACAGAAACTCTAATAATTGAACTACCGCAGTTAACCGCTCTTCTGACAAATGCTCAATCAGTTCGATCGCTCTTCTACGAATATCGGTTGCTCTGGTCATGGAAGATCACGCTTACCTATGTCTAATCAAATTGTACTCAGACTGGACGGTTTTTTCGATTTAATTAAGAATTCACCAACCCCTATCTCGAACGTTAAAGAACAAAAAAAACTAAAAGTTGCAGAATATTTATAAGGTCAAAAAAAAGGGTGTAGGGGTGGGGTGTAGGGAATACAGCATTGACCGTAGCCCTGAAACCCAGACCTTTGCAATCGTCAAGCAAATCGGGGCTTGGTCAAAGAAAATTGTTTTTCACCAGTTTACATTCATCTGACTACTGGATTATCAAAAGCAGCAATTAAACAGCATATAACAGACCGCTATAACAGTGGAAAAATGCAAGCAGATATGAACATTTTTCAAGTGGATTTTGAATCAATCAGCGCTCTTGTTGTCAAACAAGGGATTGACAACCCTGTAATCACCACCTCACAAATCAAGGGTGATTTGCAAGACATACAAGCTCGTTGCGGGTCAGTCAGTTTGGTGATTGTGGACTATGTGCAGTTGATTGAACCAATGCGCCGTGAACGTGGGGAAAACCGCGTACAAGAAATCTACTCCATCTTGAAACAACTCAGAGCGATCGCTAAACAATTCAATTGCGCTGTCTTCGGTTTAGCGCAGTTAAAAAGAGAAGTTGATTCACGTTCCGAAAAGCGTCCGACAAAAGCCGATTTTCGAGAATCGGGAGGATTTGAACAAGAAGCTGCTGTC
>CAZZZY010001128.1:0-1856 GCA_964658545.1 uncultured Acetobacteraceae bacterium
GGGGCGAGAGTACGACAGCGTAGCTGGGGGGACGGTTTCGGGTGATTCCGGGTGGGATGAAGAACGATAACAGCATAGCTGAAACGTCATAATTATATCAGTGTTTGCTAAATCACTGCGACGGCGTAGCTGGAGTGTCTTGGCTAAAGTCAGCAACAGTCAACATCGGGGGGACATAGCAACAGCGTAGCTGGAGTGGGAGAAATATATCAGCATCTAATAAATGATGGTGACGGCGTAGCAGCAACGAAAATTCTAACCAGCGTAGCTCAAACTTGCTTTGAATCTGGAGTTATACTTTTTGAAAAATAGTGGAAAATAAGGGAATTATGATAATCAATTTAATTTCATAGCAATGGTTGAGCCAAAAGATTCTGGTCAGATTACGTATAGCAAGATTGATAAGGCGATTACTGCCTTGAAGGATCTCAAGCCAAAAGAGCGGGATAGTCTATCGGAAAGAGTTGCCGTTCGCAAGATGAGACGGTATATCGAGAAACTGACCTCTGATAAGTATGGCTATACCTTCGATGAAGTCTCAGAGATGCTCTTAGGACTGGGCATCAATTTGAGTGGGAGCCGAATCAAGTATTTATTGGGTGAGGTGAAGAAAAATACTCGCCGTCGCCACAAGAAAGAGTCGAGCGATAGTAAGAGTACAACATCAGAGAGCATTCTGAGTGTTACTCAGCCAACGCAATTAAATACTGCATCGGAGAGCATAAACAGTGTTGCTGACTCCAAACCTGCAACTAGCGCTAAAAGTAAGAGAAAAAATCAGCAGCAGACAGCACCGCAGCAACCACAGGCGGAACTATAAAATTATTGTCTCTTTTTCAAGGCATGAAAATTCTAGCGTTCTCAGTAGAGAACTTCACTGCTCTGGTAACAGAGGAAATTTTTAGGTGGTCAATGGATGGTCACGCCTGACTTTATCTAAAATTTCCAGAGGTAAGATTGATATGAGCGAATCAATTATCCAAGCTTTAATATCTACACGTACACCATTCATAATTCGCTGGAATGATTGAGAACCTTGGACTATAGCGATTGTCACCACCTCTTTAACCACTTCTGGGGGGTTAGAAGGATAATCGTCTTTAAGCAGTGGGAAATATTCGTCAATAAACCACCTTTCATCCTCACTCAGCACATCGTCAAAATTATTACTACTCCTATATAAGGAGCTATATAGGGCTAGTAATATTTTTTTCAGGGTTTTCCATCCCCCAAATTCTGATGCAGTTTTGCTCACTGAACTCTGACTTATACCCGCAATCGATGCAATTGCCTTCTGTTTAATTTCGGCCCCAGCTGCTACCAATTGTTTAAATCCTTGCAGTATTCCCCAACGTGTTTGTTGTTTGTCTGTACCCGCAAGTGGCGTTATATCAAAAGCAATTGATTGTACCAGTGTGCAACCGGGGTAATATTCCATCAAATAAGACAAGTCTTTGTCACTGACCACGTAGTAGGTTAGGTTCTCCTCTGGTCTGCGGTTGGCTCTGAGTCTTCCAGCACACTGGATAACTTCAGCTTGAACTTGTTCGTCAACGAAATCTTGGAAATTTTCGCTATCAACACTTACATTGCGATCGCCAGTCGTAGTAATATAACTCTGCTGTAATGCCCCAATATCCTGGTAGGGAGTGCCAAAGCTACAAAGTGCATCTAATTCCTGATAGGCATTACTACCGCGATTGTCAACGAACCAATGACCATCACCTGAACTTTTCTCTGATAAATGGTCAATATATCCAATTTTTCCCTTGTGGCGTTGGTCAAGTTCATTTCTCAGTGCGCTAATCCGTGCTTTTAACGGTTCACTCCGGTCTTTACCCAGCAACCCAAAGCCT
>CAZZZY010001129.1:0-1855 GCA_964658545.1 uncultured Acetobacteraceae bacterium
AATCAAAACCACCCCTCTTGTTCCAGGGTTTCAATCAGCTGCAAGCCACGGGGATCACCCACTCCTAACAGTGAAGCTTTAGCGTCTTCCCGGACTCCCAAATCTTGGTCTTCAGCAAAGGCTTGAATTAGAGCATCGATCGCTGTGGCATAAACTACATTAGAAGGTAGTTCGCGGCACAGTTGACCAATTGTCCAAGCACTGTTACTCCGCACTGCTGCCACCGGATCTTGCACTAAGGCTTCAATTAATGGTGGTATTGCCCCTATAACTGCTTCATAACCTACTCCTGCCATCTGTGCTAAGGCACTAGCAGCCCACAAACGCACTGCGGAAATGTCAGTTTTTAGGGCATCTGCTAAGGGTGGTAAAGAACGGCGATCGCGACAGTTTCCTAAAGCCCAAACAACGCCTTTACGCACATAGCCATTCCAATCACTGTTTAGTTGAGCAATTAACGGACTCACTGCTTCGGAACTGGGATTGCGTCCAAGGCCATAGGCTGCGCTCACCCGCACTAAGGGACAGGTATCAGTTAACAAGCGAATCAGATGGGGAGTAGCACGCGCATCTTCAATATCACAAAAAGCACGCGCCGCTAACATTCTTTGCTGGGGCTGGGGATTTGCCAGCAGGGCTAGCATCACTTCTGGATCAGGCTTTGGCACAACTGATTCGGCAGTTAGCGGCTCTATTTTATCTAGGGGGCTTTCTAGCTCCTCCTCAATATCAAGTAGGCTTAGATCGTCTTCGTCATACATAATTTCATTTCAATCCCGAAAAGGGATTAATACATAATCCCCCGCGCCAAGAAGTTAAAACTTTATAAGTATTAGTTGCGTAATTATACACTTTCTTTCCCCCTCGTTGAATTTTATCTCAACGAGAACTGCCATAACTTCAGACGCTACAGTATGTTAAGTATGTTACTGTTATCCTCTAGTTTATTGTTCTGCACTCAGGAATTTTACCATCCACAGGGATTGGGTTTGATAACCTAACTGATTGTAAAGATTTAATGCGGGTTTGTTTGATTGAAACACTTGTAATCCAATCTGGCGATCGCCTCTTTGAATAGCCCAATTTTCCACATATCGCATTAAGGCTGTACCAATACCTTGTCGCCGATATTCTGGCACAACGTAGAGGATAAAAATATGAGCATGACGATTACCCTGCACTTGATCTATGGCATTGCCCACCCAGAGGCAGGCTATGGGGGAATGGGCATTGGGCATGGGGCATGGGGCATTGCTTATTCTTCTTGTCTCCCTCATCTCCCCCTCTTCTTCAACCCACCACAAGGGCGTATCGCTAGAAAAGTATTGCTTAACTGTTTGTTCTAGGTGGGAAAAATCCTCATTGGGAAAGAGATCCTGGTAAGTTCGCTGCATGAATTTAATCACCAGTGATCGATCCAAGGTGGAACCACGGCGAATCATATACCCCGGTAGTAGTTGCTCAGACACTTAAAAATGTTTATTGACTTAGCTAGCTGAGTTTTGTACTGCTGGTGGCAAATTAGTAGGAGTGGGTTGAGGACTTACCCCGATCTCTTCAATTGGTGCGGGTGCTGCCATATCGGAGGGTAAGAATATACGCGCACTGACTGCGACTAGAGCAAAGACAAATACCAAGACTACAAGTAGTGGCGCGATGTACTGACGAAAAATAGCCATATTTTAATTGTAAGAAAGCTCTGAGCTTTTATGAGAACCTAGCTGAAGATTTGTGAAGTATTCCTTATTTTAGCAATTTTCTGTGCAAGGGAATGGGGCATTGGGCATTGGGGCAATACTGCTCGGTTAAGGAATTTCTTGGTTGAGGCAAGCAGGGGGAGCAGGGGGAGAAATGG
>CAZZZY010001130.1:0-1848 GCA_964658545.1 uncultured Acetobacteraceae bacterium
GTACTAGTACTCTGAATTGTCGGCGAGTGCAGCTAAACCAAGGTAATTGTCAGATAAGAATATCAAACTTACTGAATTCAACTTTCAAAACTATTTCCCTAGAAGAATTACAGAGGACAAGATTTGATAGACTCAATAGCAGTGATGCTAAAAGCCAAGACCAACAGTTGGTGTTGCTAACTAAAAAGGGAGAAATAACCTTTTGGTTCACTCATACTTATAAACCCCAGGTTTCAGCTATCGAACTGAATGCGATCGCATCTTAATATTAATGATTTTGTTAGAAATTATCAAGAGCCGTCTTTAAGTTTACAGAACAGATAAGACAGTTAAGACTGTTAAGCAAATAGTTTAAATATTTGTGTGCTGGTAATGAACAACAAAAGTTTATGGCGTTCGTCCTAAGAGGTTGTTTGAAAAGTGGTTTGTTGTGCTTTTAATCGAATTATTACCCCCTTAATCCCCCCTTATAAAGGGGGGAAACAATAAAAAATATCCCCAAGCCTGATTTCATCGAATTTCCTAGCTAATTCATCAGCTATTTATACAAAGGCAATGATTGTTTTCGGATATGTCTATTGAGTAAATTTCACTCCAAAATTTGTTCTTTTTCATTAAGAATTTTTCTCAGTAAAGGGCAACTCTGCATTAATAGCCTCAATCTCCTGCTGTTCAAGTTGATTTACTTCCTTAATATAGGGAAGTAAAATTTGTCCTAAACGATTATTGTAAAAGCGGTGCAGACTGTGGTTAGGCATAGCCGGGAAACCACGCCGTTTTTTGTGGCGACCACCCGCCCCAGGGTCAAAAATTTGGATATTGTTAGCGATCGCCCACTCAATTGGTGCATAATAGCAAGCATCAAAATGTAAACAATCTATTTCTTGGAAACTCCCCCAATAGCGTCCATAGAGTTTGTCACCTTTAAACAAACAAAAGGACATTCCTAGAGGATGAGAATTATCTTCTTCGCTATATGCGGCAACAAACAAGACTCGATGGCGATAATCGGCTTGTAGCTGCTCAAAAAAACGTTGTGTGAGATACTTGCTACCCCACCAGCCAAACTTATCACAGGTGTCAGCATAGAACTGGTGCATCAAGGGAAATAAAGACTGAGGAATTTCATCACCAGTCAGTGGTTGCAATCGTAAACCTGCTTTTTCTACAGCTTTCCGTTCCCGTTTGATATTGCGGCGCTGATTGGCATTAAATACTTTCAAGTAGTCATCAAAAGTTTTAAAGCCAGCATTTTCCCAAATATAGCTGTGGTGCAGCCATGTCGTAAAGCCATGTCGTTCCAGGATATGCCGCCATTGGGGATCAACGTAAAGAAAATGACACCCAGAAATTTGATTTTTGGAGCAAAAACTGTCAATTTCATGCACCATCATCGCCGTGAGTTCATCTTCATCTTCTCCTGGGGCAATTAAAAACCGATAACCAACAGCCGGAGTAAATGGTGACATTCCCAATAATTTTGGGTAATATTGGACTCCGATGCGATCGGCTAACTCTGCCCATTGGTGATCGAAAACAAATTCACCAGAACTATGACCTTTTAGATAAAGTGGCGCAGCCGCAATCAGCGTTCTATCTCGCCACAATGTCAAGTGATTTGGTAGCCAACCAGTTTTAGCCGTAGCACTCTGGGAGGTTTCGAGATTATTCAGCCACTCCCATTCTAAAAACGGCGTTTTGAGTGGCATTGCTAAAGCATTCCAGGCATTTTGGGCTACTTCAGCGATTTTATTCGTCCAAACGACAGAATAGCGAGGCTTAAGTTGTTCCACCATTTTCGGAGAGTAGGGAGTGGGGGAGTGGGGGAGTGGAGGGGCAAAGGGGCAA
>CAZZZY010001131.1:0-1847 GCA_964658545.1 uncultured Acetobacteraceae bacterium
TTTAGGCATCAAAACGCGCTGCCCTTCAAAGGCTAGGACTTAAACCCCCAAAGTTCGTTAAATTTAGTAGTTGAAATCTCCCAAATGTGTTTTTACTTTAGTCAGTTAGTTTAACTCATATTTATCAAAGCATACATCAATTTTTGAGCGGAAATTTCTACATCGTTGATTATCATTTCTATTTGTGATTTTATTTTTTGGCAGTTCCAAAGGAGATGGAATATAACCAATCCCCAATACTTCTCTTCTTAGGCTGCACCAACGACTCACTTCGGCTGACTTCGGCAACTCTTAGAGACGCTGTTCGCGTTCGCTCAGTACAAGTGCCCCATTCCCGATACCAATATCTATTGGGCACTAATGACTACTAGCTGCGTCAATTATTTTAATTTAGTTTTTCTGGTGCAAAAGTTCCATAAGCAGGGAACGAACAACTACCAACTCATCAATTTTATAGTAAGCATAAATACTTGTAAACTATATGCTTAGTAGATTCAATCGTAAAAGCGAACAATGGCGTGTGTGGGTAGCGAAGGCATCATTAAAATCTATGAGATCACCTTTTATTCTTCAAGGTTGGCGGCGACTACTCAAGTCTCTTTTTCCAATTCTCATTTTAATATCCTTTGTTACAGTATTGCTGGCTGATAGTTTCACCCCTGCGATCATCGAAGGTTGGCGCTCCAGCGCCATTGCACAACTATCCCGTCAGGAAATTCGCGGGGTTTGGATGACCACCAATGATTTTGACACCCTCAAGGATCGGGACAAAGTGCAGGATGCGATGAGTGAACTACGACGGCTGAACTTTAACACAATCTATCCTGTGGTGTGGAATTCTGGCTATGTAATGTATCCTAGCGCCTTGGCACAACGTGCAGGGATTCAACCTTTTGTCTACCAAGGTTCAGATGGACATGATATTCTCGCAGACCTAATTAACCAAGCCCATCGCAAAGGACTGCTGGTGATTCCCTGGTTTGAGTTTGGGTTCATGGCTCCCCCAACCTCAGAATTGGCGCTGAATTATCCTGATTGGTTCACACAAAAGCGGGATGGTAGCCAAACTTCTATTAGTGGGGCTGGTGAGGTGATGTGGCTCAATCCGTTCCTTCCCCAAGTGCAACAGTTCATCAGCAATCTTGTGCTAGAAGCTGTCACCCAATATGATGTCGATGGCATTCAGTTTGACGATCACATGAGTTTGCCCTACGAATTTGGCTATGATAAATATACAGTCGCCTTATACACCCAAGAAACCAATAATCCTCCCCCAAGCGATGCCCAAGATGCGGTATGGTTACAATGGCGGGCAGATAAAATTACAGCATTCATGGTACAACTTAACCAAGCTGTGAAGCAGAAAAAACCCCAGGCGATTTTCTCTGTTTCTCCTAATTACTATGATTTTGCTTACAAGTTTCACCTGCAAGATTGGCTGACTTGGATACGACAAAAGATTGTGGACGAGTTAATTGTGCAAGTTTATCGTCCGAATCTGCAAAGTTTTGTGGCTAATATTTCCCGTCCAGAAATTCAAGAAGCGCAGAAAATAATTCCAACTGCAATTGGCATTATGACAGGGTTACGAAATAATCCCGTTCCCATGCAGCAAATTAAGTCTCAAGTGTTGGCTGCTCAAGAACGCGGTCTAGGTGTAACCTTCTTTTATTATGAAAGTCTTTGGAACGATGCTCTAGAATCCGTAAACGAGCGACAAGCTGGATTTGAAAATCTCTTTCCATCTCCTGCACTCCGCGCCAGAGTTGAATAACTTTCGGTTGAATGTAATGTTATAGCGGTTATCGATTGAATGAGAACACCAAAGTCCTTGCTGTAAAATCATT
>CAZZZY010001132.1:0-435 GCA_964658545.1 uncultured Acetobacteraceae bacterium
AGCCACTTCTGACCGTCCAAGCGCTGAACTAAGCCAAATACCAACAAATCTAGTGTAATTCTGCGCTCATCAATTAAAAATGACTCAAGAGTGCTAGGTTTTTTGCCTTCATTACAGGAAAATCCCTTTTTTCCTTGAATATCTTCTTCGGGGAAATATAGGTTAAACTGACGCAAACCTTTTTCTTTCCAACTGCCGATAATTTGCCAGCATTCTTCAGCAGATTCAAAGCCAGTGATTGGCACTTTCTGCTTGGCAAAAGACACCTGTAAATCTTGCACACCTTGTTGAGCAATCGCTTTTTGCAAAGCTGGCAAGTAGTCTTGCTCAATGAACTCTACAAATGGCTTATCTTCAACAGATGGAGCTTTTTCCTTTTTGGCAGCTTTAGCGGCGGCGGGTTTTTCTTCTGTTGCGGCGGCGGCGGCGTCCTCG
>CAZZZY010001132.1:445-1845 GCA_964658545.1 uncultured Acetobacteraceae bacterium
GCCTACTGCGGCGGCGGGTTTTTCTCGTTTGGGTGGCGTAGCGGTTGGTTTAGCGGCTTTGGGTTCTGTGGCTTCAGTTGAGTCTGTAGTAGGAGCGTTTTCTTCAGCCGCACTGGGAGCTACTTCTCCCGCTTGATTGTGATTGGTTGGGTCTGCCATTGCTCAGGTCAATCCTTTAATCTAGCTTTCGGAGCGATCGCTCACCTTGATGTATCGGGTATTTTTATTTTGACATACTAGTGCAGCAAGGCAGCAAGAACTGTACAGTTAAAAATAACGCGAGGGCTTAAGACATAAGCTTTTTTCCTTTCTGTTCTTGCACCTTCAAGCCCTTGACATCGTTTATATTCGACACTCAAGAGCAAACTCACCCCCTTTGAGATCCTGGTTAATCCTAGTAGAGCCATTTATCCTGACGGGGTTGGTTATTTTCATCGGCAAAGTTGCTTTTAGTGAAGGATATCACCTAGAGTATATGTTGATTCCAGTGTTGATCTGGTCTGCTTTTCGACTGGGGCAAGCGGGTGCAACGCTGTTAACTTTTATTGTGGCTGCGATCGCTGCGATCGCAACCGTCAATGGCAAAGGTGGTTTTGTGACTAAGGATCTCAACCAATCTTTGATCCAACTGCAATCGTTTATTGGCGTGCTTACACTCACCATTCTTGTGCTGACAGCGACGATTGCAGAACGAACACAAGCAGAAACCAAGCTGCGTTCAGCTTTTGCCGAATTAGCCAGAACCAAAACTATTTGATCCTTTTTTCACCACCAAGCCCGTTGGCAAAGGCACTGGTTTGGGTTTGTTTATGAGCTATCAAATTGTTACCCAGAAGCATGGCGGTAATCTTTGGTGTGAATCCGCACTGGGACAAGGCACAAAGTTTACGATTGAGATTCCTGTAAAAGCTAATAAGATTGCTTGAGCCAGCAAAATTTATGTTTTAACCAGTTTTTTCATCGTCTAACCGAATGCTGTTTAAAAAGTAAAATACAATTTTAGGAAAGAACCAAGATTACTTTTTATTTACAATTAATTTTGGGTTTTTATCTGGAATTTCTAAGAGTTCAGAAATAGTGACAAAGCGATAGCCCTGGTTGCGAAAGTTGGGAATAATTTGTGGCAAAGCTTGTACAGTCTTAGAACTATTACCACCACCATCATGCATTAACACAATTCCACTAAGTTTTGCCTCTCTGAATACATTACCATAGCTATCTATTCATGTATTGCCAATAGTGCGATTGCTTATTGGCCTGACTTACTTGCTTAAAACTTATTCTGTTGAAGACTCCGGTTAAAAGGCCTGTCTGCTTATATTGTTCATATTCAGAAAACCCGTCCCAATACTTGTCGGTTAAGGGGAAAAGGGGAAGGGGAAAGGGGAAAGAAAAAACCT
>CAZZZY010001133.1:0-1842 GCA_964658545.1 uncultured Acetobacteraceae bacterium
GAATGAATGAATGAATGAATTTTATCTCGGCAGCCAGTCTGATGTCGCCGATTCTCGTTTTCAGGGCAAGTTGCTGGAGGTGCGTGTCTGGCGCTTTGCCCGATCGCTAGCGGAAATTCAGGAAAATATGACTTACTTCTTCACCGGACGGGAACTGGGGTTAGTGCGGTGCTGGACATTGAATGAAGGTTTTGGGATGACGATCGGCGATAAAACCACTAACAGCGCAGTAGGAACTGCGATCGGGGATGCCACCTGGGAAGCTTACTCGATCGCTCCCTTTCCCAATCGCTGTTTAAGTTCTCGAATCGCAGCACTGGTATTGCGATCGTAGGCAACTTGAAGACAGCGGGCAATTACATCCTGGAGGTTGATATCTGGAAAATACCTACTTTGTGTCCGCAGCAAATATTCTGTGCCCTGCAACTGGTAAACTAACAATTGGTTTTTGCGAAATAGCCAAACCTCTGGCACTCGATAAGGCAGGTAATCATTTACATCCGAATAACTCGTCACATCAATTTCCAGCACCAGATCAGGCGGTGGATCAGTCTTCCAGTCAATCCGCTCTTTACCAGAAACCGCTTGCCAACTATCGATGTAAAAGCAATAATCTGGTTCGATGCCGCTTTGATCGGGCAGTTCCATTGTGACTGGTGTAAAAGAGTCATATTCGCGCCCTGTGTCATCCAAGAGAACTTTAATGATATCCGCAATCAAACTTACATCCCGTCCATGTTTTGGCATCGGTGACATTAACAGAATCTCTCCAGAATGATACTTGATACGAGGAAGCGATCCATCACCCCGCTGCTGGCACAACGCCTGATACTCCTGCCAGGTTGCACGCAGCCGCACAACGGCTCCTGCGGGTAACTGAATTTTATTCGGTGATACCAGGGCAAACATAAATCAATCTCCCATAACTGCCTAAGCCTATCCTAAACCAGGTATGAAAAATCCCCAGATTAAACCGCACTTTCGCGTCGAAATTGTTGAACCCAAAAACGTCTATTTACTCAGCGAATATGCCACCCATGCGCTGACGGGTAGCCTCTATTGTCAAATTCTGCCCCTTCTGGATGGGCAACACACGCGAGAAGAAATTATTCAAAAACTCGATGGACAAGTTCTCCCAGAACACTTTGATTATGTCCTCGATCGCCTGGATGAAAAAGGCTACCTTACCGATGCTGCTCATAGCCTAACCCGCGAAGCCGCAGCATTTTGGAGTCTGCTGAATGTCGATCCGCAACTAGTGAGCGATCGCTTACCCCAGACAAAAGTCTTCGTCACAACTATTGGTGCAGTAGACGGGCAACCTTTAATTGCAGCGATCGCAAATTCCTGACTCATCTGCTTTTTCTGAGGGAGGCATAGCGATCGCACCGACTAGGAACACAAACACCCATGACTCAACTCTGACCCTTTCTGCCGCCTCCCCTGCCTCCCTCACCCCCTCCACGATCGCCCCCAGCGCCGTCTCCAGCAAAGTTTACGCCCTCGGCACCCTCGGCTACGATTTCGGCTCCGAAGCCCGCCGCGACACCTTCAAGCAACGGATGCCCGCAGTCAACATGGATGGGGTATTAATTCCCGCTAATCCCTACGATGCCCGCCAGATGGTTAATCATCTGGAGCTAAACCCCACTGAAGGTAAATCTCTGATCTGGACGTTGAATCAGCAATGTGTCGAGCGGTGAAACCAAAGCTGAAATCCTGCAAAGGTTCTCAGAATTGAGGTGGAGTACAGATACAAGCCCCCACGCTCTGGGGAGTACCGCAGAGCGTGGTGGATAGTTGTTGCAGGCTTTAATAATGCTTTTGATACTTGGCACAGTC
>CAZZZY010001134.1:0-1839 GCA_964658545.1 uncultured Acetobacteraceae bacterium
AAGGGCTTAAGGAAGCTCACTTTTGAAGCCTTTCAAAATATCGGCGTAGCACTTGACCAAATGAATTCACCCACTGATGAGCAAGCAGCACTAATTAAGCTGACAATGGAAGGTAAACGGTTCAGTTCCCCTGACAGATGGGAGCAAGAGAAGCTTATCAACCTGTACAAGGCAAAGCAGAAACTAGAAGAGGTTGTATCCTTGCTCGGTGACTAATGGCTAACTACTAGAGACTTTCATTTATTAGGAGTAAAACATGACTTGTCAAAAAGTGACATAAAAAGTGACACTTTAAAATACAGGGTATCCCCCATAAAAAATACCCCAGGAAAGCAACATTGCAGTCTTGGGGTATTAGTGTGTCAGGTAACTCCTATTGAGGAATATAGGTACAAGTCGTAAAAATGCCCATTAATTCTCCTTTACGACCTGGTGTTTTGTTGTTGTAATTCGCTAGATTCTGTGCAACTGTAGCCGCTTGCATTAAAGTACCTAAAAAGCTAGCCATAGTAACGCTTTGGGCAATTCAGGCATACTAGCTATGTAATTGCAAATAACAGAATTATTGCATTGAGTCTTTATTTGCTCAAGCGTTAAATCGGGTGTATTTACCATTTTATTTTCCTATTGCTGTAAACAAAGCAGATAAAACCTACCCACTAATCTCCACAATCACATCACACCGTAATACTTTGTTACACACGACCTCAGTATGTCGTTAAACTGCTGAAAACACGTTTTCTTATATACTGAAAAATGCATCTAAATAACGCGTTAGAATCTTGACTAAATTACCTGTGCGGAAAATCGTTATTGCCGGCAACTGGAAAATGTACAAAACCCAGGCAGAGGCCCAGGAGTTTTTACAAGGATTTCTGCCCCACTTAGAGGAAACCCCCCAAGGGCGAGAAGTGATATTATGCCCTCCGTTCACTAATTTAAGTGGTTTGTCCAAGAGTTTGCACGGTAGCCTCATCCAACTGGGGGCGCAAAATGTCCATTGGGAAGAATATGGAGCCTATACGGGTGAGATTTCTGCCCCAATGCTGACAGAAAGTGGTGTGCGCTTTGTGATTGTCGGTCATAGCGAACGACGGCAATACTTTGGTGAAACGGACGCAACCGTTAATCTGCGCCTCCGAACTGCTCAAAGGTTTGGTTTGACTCCAATTCTCTGTGTTGGCGAAACTAAACAACAACGGGATGCGGGAGAAACTGAATCACTGATTGCTCTCCAACTCGACAAAGGTTTGGTAGATATTGATCAAAATAATTTGGTGATTGCATACGAGCCGATTTGGGCGATTGGTACTGGTGACACTTGTGAAGTAGTCGAAGCTAATCGAATAATTGCCTTAATTCGTAGTCGGTTGAGTAATCAAAATGTATCAATTCAATATGGCGGCTCAGTTAAGCCAATTAATATTGATGAAATCATGGCTCAACCAGAAATTGATGGTGTTTTAGTGGGAGGAGCAAGTTTAGAACCTGAGAGTTTCGCTCGGATTGTGAATTTTAAGTCAGTTTAAAAAGTAAAAAGTGCTGAGTTCCGTACATGGATAGCTAACAGCACTGAGTGGGGTAAAAAGTAAAAAGATAATCCCCGTAAATAAATTTAGTTCCTCTCAAACTGTTTTCTTTTTCTTTATGAGTGCCTTTTAACTTTTATCAAACAGAATTCAGGAGTCAGGAGTCAGAATTCAGTATGAATTCTGTACGACTGGCGGATAGCGTAGCGTAAAGCCTTCTCTTCGAGAGGCTTCGCCAACGGCATGGCTTCGCTCAGAGCGAGTCCACGATAGCGCAGCGGTAGCGAGTCTTCTCCCAAGGGGAGACGCC
>CAZZZY010001135.1:0-1833 GCA_964658545.1 uncultured Acetobacteraceae bacterium
ACGACCCTAAATTTTACATCTGGAGACGAAAACTGATGGCGGGGGAGTTCAATCAGGAGGATGCCAAATTAATTGGCTCTATTGCTAATAATATTAAAAGTTCTGGCGGGACAATTGTACTACGCTATGTTGCAGACCTGTCTATGGCAACTGATATAATTGTTAGCAGTACGCAAGATAGTCCACTATGTATTCAACTTACTAGCGTCTCAGAGGAATTTTCTCAAGAAAAGTTTGATGATTGGGAAAATACCCTAATTTTTTGGGCAATAGATAGAGGATTATTTTTAAGTTACAATCCCCGTGCAACTGATTTTGTGAATCAGATAGTCAACATATTATTATCTAACAGCGACAATCTCAGTATAGGTAGTTATTTAAAATTTAATTTATAGTTTTCGGTCACTTTCATTTACTGGATTTGTATAGCCACGTTATTACTTAACAAAGTGAGTCATTATGGTTCAGGAAAAACAATCTGACCGTCAACAGAGATTAGACAGTTTTTTACAAGCTGTAGAAGCTGCTCAAAAAGTGCAGGATGACATCACAAAGTATGGGCTTGAAGCCGCCCATTTATATTGTGATGATCTTGATGGAGATTGGCTAGAAACATGGGAAGAAGACGAAGATGAGCAGCAAAATTTTGTAGAATTAGTGACTAATTTCCTGCAAAGTGATGACTTGGTAGCGGTAAGGGTAAGAAAGCAGCTAAAAGATAAATCGATACAAGAGATTGCTGTTGAGTTGGAAAAATGTTTGAGTTTATCTGAAGATGAAGACCGGATTTTTGCTGTGAAAAATGTATTAGCGGGTAGTGTAGCGGTTGCAGAAAGTAATCGCGGAACTAGTAGTGATGAACTTGATGAAATTGATTTGTTGGATTTAGCTGAGGAATTGCTAGAGAAGTTGGCAGAAGTTTTTGAGAAGCATAACTAGAAATTATCTAAATAAAAATGGGAAAAAGGTTCCGTACTTCCAAAACTAAACAAGTTAGACAAAACCGCAATACTGAATTTTATTTTTTTCTAAAAGAAGCATCACATATAAGCTATAAAAATATTAGTCAACATGAGATAGCATATCCATTTTTAGAAGCAAATTTAGATAAGTTGAATTATGAGTTTGTTCGGTGGTTTCAGACAAGAATACCAGATACTCTGTCTAAAATAGATTTTAAAAAAGCATTCTTTTTAGTAAGAGGAGTTTGTTGTTTTAGTGAGATTATCTACCACTTTCCTTTAGGTAATAAAGCACTAAATTTAGAAATTTCTGTCAGCGGATGGGAAATTTCTGCTGAATTTATAAGTCATCAAAAAGTAGAGATGGCAAAATTGTTATGGGCAGAAATACAATGCAATCTTAGTCTAGCCTATAGTAGCCGGATATACGGATATAAACACGAGAATATAGAAAAAGCAATATCAGCTTGCTACGAAGCATTAAAAATCGTCAAACGTGAAGATATGCCTGAAATGTGGGCATCAATCAAAAATAATTTGGGGCGGGCTTACATTTACCGTATTTATGGAGAGAAAGCCGATAACTTAGAACAGGCAATTAGCCTTTTAAAGGCTGCTTTACCAATTCACACCTGCGAATTATTTCCTAAAGACTGGGCAAAGCTACAACACAATTTGGGAGAAGCTTATTTTCAAAGGGTTAAGGGTGATAAAGCAGAAAATTTAGACATAGCTTTAGTGTATCTTAGTTCAGCTTTAAAAGTTAACACAAAAGAGTCTTTTTCAACATTATGGGCTAATAGTCTCAACACTCTAGGTGCTATATTTGTTGAACGAATTTATGGCGATCGCGCAGAAAATTTAGACAAGG
>CAZZZY010001136.1:0-1815 GCA_964658545.1 uncultured Acetobacteraceae bacterium
CCCAGACATTTCCGTGCATATCGTATAATCCAAAGGTGTTAGCTACCTCAAAACTCCCCACAGGTGTAGTCTCCCCTCTGTAGGTTCCTTTTACACCCGCGCCATAAGTGTACTCAGCATTATAGTTTGCCAATTCTGATATAATTGTTTCGCCAAAGTGAAATGGGGTGGTAGTTCTGGCGCGACAGGCATATTCCCATTCGGCTTCACTGGGGAGACGGTAAGTTTTTCCTGTATGTTGAGATAAGCGATCGCAAAACTCTACCGCATCATACCAAGAAACTTGCTCTACAGGTCGATTTGTACCTTTAAAATTAGATGGTTCAGGGTCAAATTCTCGGTTTATTTGTGGTAAAGCGGCTACAGATCCCCATTGTTCTTGAGTCACTGGATATTTACCCATAAAAAAAGTTTGAACTGTCACTTGCTGTTGAGGACGTTCATCATCGCTGCTTCCTTCTTCAGTTTTTGCAGCGCCCATTATAAAACTGCCTTCAGGGATAGACACCATTTCTAGCTGAACACCATTGCCTAACTCTTCAACAAAATACTGAGATTGCTGACGATGACGATTAATAGTTAAATGGCGACCAGCAGCCAACTGTTCGAGAACGGTTTTTAGATTTTTTTTAGTGACTTTTTCACCAAATACTTCTGATAAAACTTCCCATAGCTTAATTGCAACATTCTTGAGGTGACGCACAGAGTATTCTGCTAACGCTGCAATTTGCTCATAAGCTTGATTGGCTAATGTTCCTTGTATTAATAACTGCTCAGTATCGTTTAAATGTTTTGCTGTTTTATTAAAAAAAATCTCATCTGCAATTTCTAGAAGATTATCTCTGCTGATTTGAGCAGGTTGATTAACCTCTATAAGTGCTACGTCAAATTCAAAGGATTTCAGATTAAATTGTTCTATCTCATCGAGCAGGGCAATAGTTTTTACTTTAAATACAAAAGTTTGTATTGCTGGAAAATTAGGAAGTACTTCGGAATCCTCAGTTAAAACTGGAGGTTTTTGTTGTAATTGCTCCACTAAAGCAGCATAGTCTTCACCTAAGTAACGCAATACCTGGATAGCAATTTTAGCAAAGGGAATAACCTCTTTTTGAACAGTGATATCCCAGTCTGGGTTAGGAGTCAATAATGCAGCAAAACTCTTGATTTGTAACCCTGCCTTCCTTGCTATGTATTGCGAAATCTTTTCCAGGACATCATCAATTTCTGTGATTTTGACAGAACCAAGCAAGATTTCGCGCACACCTTCCACAAATTTATATTGCCAGCGAGATGCTTGAATCTGCTTGTCACCTTCAATCAACTGTAGTAATCCACTCATAAAAATTTCAGCTAGATGGATTTGCCGAGATTCTGACAAGAGTTCTTGCTGAATTAGATTAATCACAGGTAAACTTACAGGTGCAGCAGCCATGAATCCTGCTAATCTTTTAGCCAAAGGAGAAGCTGTAGCATGAAAACGTTTGACTAATAATTCTGGATTTAATGGCGGCTGCGAAGTTGGGGACTGAAATTTTGGGATCAACTCTTGCCAATTTTCTTGAAATAAGACACCTAGCCTCTGAACGCGACCGGCTCCTGCAACTACTCTTGCCCACTCTGTTAAGGACTCAGGCTCTAGCGTCACCACAGGGAATTGCAGCGCCATTTTTGGTTTTTCTTCGAGCCAAATGGGTAAACCACTGACAATTAATTGCGAATTGAGAACACCAGGGGCTATTGTACCCAAGTGTACTGAGTTCCCTAAACCTAATACTGTCCGCTCCCATAATTGCTCTGGTAACAATTGCAGCACTG
>CAZZZY010001137.1:0-1803 GCA_964658545.1 uncultured Acetobacteraceae bacterium
AACACACCCTACATATACTTAGATTTTTTCAAAAATCAAATACTATTCCTATAGATGTGAAGTCGTGAGTGTGGGGCTTGTAGAAATCAAACCAACCCAGAACGCAGTGCCACAACTGCCGCTTGCACGCGATCGTCCACTGCTAATTTATTCATAATCCCTCGGACGTGAGTTTTGATGGTGTTGGGACTGAGATAGAGTTTTTCGGCAATCTCCGGGTTACTCAACCCGTCTACCATGAGTTTCAATACTTCTAACTCGCGCCCAGATAAGTTGGCATTGTTGCTGGTGGGTGCAGGTGGTTTGAGATTATCAATGACTCGCCGCGCAATTTGGGGATCGAGATAGGCAGCACCATCAACTGCGGCGGCGATCGCACTTAACAATCGTTCCACACTTGCGCCTTTGATGCAATATGCATCTGCACCGCTAGATAGGGCAGCAATAATTTCTGTCTCAGTTTGATGAGATGTCAGCATCACCACATGAGTTGCTGGTAACGCCGCCTTAATTTGCTGTGTCGCTGCAATACCATCCAATCGCGGCAACCCAATATCCATAACCACCAAATCGGGTTTCAGTTGCAGTGCTGCTTGGACTCCCAAATAACCATCTTCAGCTTGTCCAACAATCTCTAACTGAGGATGAGCCATTAACGATTGCTCTAATCCCAGTTGCATCATTGGATCATCTTCGACAATTAACACCCGCAATGGCGGAGCATTGACCGGTAAATTTAAGGGATAGCGAATATCTAAAGACATTTTATTTAACTTTTCTATTCTTCGACGCGATAGCCTAACTCTGCTAAACTAATCCGCGACTCTCGCCATTTTGGTTGGACTTTGACAAACAATTCGAGGTAAACTTTACCAGCGATTAACTTTTGGATTTGTTCGCGGGCTTCACTACCAATTGCTTTGAGCATCGCTCCGCCTTTGCCAATGAGTATGCCTTTTTGGGAATCGCGCTCGACGTTAATGGTAGCAAGTACACGGGTAATGCTGGGAGTTTCTTCTACCAGGTCAATGGCGATCGCTACTGAATGGGGTACTTCTTCACGAGTTAATAATAAAATTTGTTCTCGGATTAATTCACCCATAATAAAGCGTTCTGGCTGGTCAGTTACCAAATCTGGCGGGTAGTATAACGGCCCAATTTCTAAATGTTCAATTAAGAAGTCTTGAAGTTCCGGTAATCCGGCACCAGTCTTGGCAGAAAATTTGACGATTTTCCATTCATGGGACTGGGCCATCTGGGCGTAACTATCGTCTAAAAACTGAGAACCAGGCGGTTGTTGGTCGGTTTTGTTGACACCCAGAATCACCGGTGTTTTGCTGTGACTGAGCAATTCGGCAATATAGCGATCGCCTGATCCACAAGCTACCGCCCCATCTACCACAAATAGCACTACATCTACCGATTCAATGGCAATTTTGGCATTTTGCACCAACACCTCCCCCAATTGATGATGGGGCTTATGAATTCCTGGTGTATCTACAAAAATTAACTGCGCCTCTGGTGTCGTTAAAATGCCGCGCAAACGGTTACGTGTAGTTTGTGCTACTGGTGAAGTAATGGCAATTTTTTGTCCTACTAATTTATTCATCAAAGTAGATTTACCGACATTAGGGCGACCAACAATGCCGATAAATCCTGATTTAAACTCAGGAGGAGCTTGGGGAATTGTGACTTCTCCTGAAAACGGGAAGATGTAATTATCAATACTAGTCACCTTTGGCTCCACCTTCATAAAACCTCGCGGGATGTGGGAAACTCAGCTTTTTAAAGCTGAGAGGGAAA
>CAZZZY010001138.1:0-1793 GCA_964658545.1 uncultured Acetobacteraceae bacterium
GCATACTTCGATATGATTTGTCACGAGAAATACAATATGAGCGCCTAACGCACCGTGTTATATAGCGGTGCGTTAGGCTAAAGCCGTAACACACCCTACTTTTTGATTTACTTTATAAATGGTCTCTAAAGAACAAGAAAAATTAAGTATCTAGAAAGAGGTGCATCAGGAATTTTATTGGCAAAATGTATTTAAAACTACAAAATATCTTACCCATCAACAGGAATCAAAACATGAAAATCTGGAAATCTCTGCTAATTGTCTTCATGATTGTCGCTAATTTAGCCTTTGCTCAACCTTCTTTTGCTGATAGACCAAAATTTAGCAAAAACCCTGATTACATCGAAGTCACTAAAGCACTTAATGAACTGACTCAGGCAAAAGAAGCCCAAACTCAAATAGAAGGTGTTACCCCAGAGGAAATTCAAAAGAGAACTGAGGAGTTAACGCTGCAAAAATATGCTTTAGAGACAGGAGTTAACTGGGGTAAATGCGACAACCAAACAGGTAATACCATAGCAGTTTACGGCAAAAGACCAAATAGTGAAGACAATGAAAATGCCGTATACGATAACGGTCTGTATTTTCTAGCTAGTGGTCAGTCTACTAAAAATAACTGGGATTGTGATGGCATCTATCTAGCGAATGGTAGCAAGGTAGCAAATTTCACTTCTAGTCCTAATGGTCAAGGTGAAGAATTGATAGGGCCGGCGGCTCTCAAAATATTTGATGGAACTCAACTGGTGATTAAGACGAATCCAGACACTGCTGCGATTGAATTGAATGTTCCGACTGTGAAAGTTATTAACAAGAATAAGGCTAACTGGTTTATCCCAGATATATCGCAGGATCTTATAGATACACGAGTTCCTAATGCGCCTAGCAATCAGGCTTGAAATAGAACTGCATAGTCTATTTTGGAATGACTGTTCTCAATTTCAACAGGGTAACAGCCAAAATCAGAGAAAAAACAGGACAAACACTGGTTACAAAGCTCTCTGATCTTGGCTGTTTTCTTTATGACCCCTGATTACTGACAGTTGCTCTGTACCATTAATTACGAATTACTCGGTCAGGCTTGTTTTATTTCGATATCAGCATTAAAATAAATTCTGAGAAAAATGTACAATTACAAAAAGCATATTTTAATAGCGCGACTATTGCGCTGGATGCAAGTCATCTGGAAAGAGATTGGCTACTACCTCCGTATTATTTTGAGACGAGCCACTTTGGGGATCAGGGTGTTATTAATGCAGTTAAAATTGAAACCTACAGAAGAAGATAAATATCAAAAAAAGCCAGGACGACTAAATCCGTCCCGAGTCCGAGATCACTTGGCAAATGAGCGGACTTACCTCGCTTGGATGCGGACAGGGATAGCTCTTTTAGGTTTTGGTGTCGTCATCGTGCGTTTGCGTGCTTTCCAAGTACCTTTGATACCCCGTCCCGGTAACGGCTGGAAGTTAGGTTTAGTCTTCTCGCTAGTGGGTTTGATAACGGTGTGGCTCTCAACGGGGCACTATTTCGCAGTCCGTCGTGATATCGAAGAAGATACTTATGAACCAACAGATCGTTGGGTGTTACTGTTCAGTCTTGCTATCATGATTCTCGGATCTGGGGTAATCTATTTTGTTTTTACAACTTCTTTAGATCCATCCAGCTCACTTATCCCTGAGTGATGGTAGGTAGATAGGCATAAAATCCTAGTTCGTAGTGAGCGATTTATCGCTCATAGGAATACGCGGGATGCGGGAAACTCAGTCCCTTCAGGGCTGAGAGTGTCAAGGCAAGGT
>CAZZZY010001139.1:0-1787 GCA_964658545.1 uncultured Acetobacteraceae bacterium
GACGGCAGTATTACCTTTGAAGAGTTAAAGTCAGCAGTTGAGAAAGCAAATAATTTAACCTAGCAGTCAAAAAAACCAATACCAAATACCAATACCCAAAATCCCTCTAAGCGCCCACGCTTTGAGGGAAAAGCAATTTTCATGGTCATTGGTGACTCACTAGCATTAAAAGCATTTTTCGCCTCTGCTTGCGGCTGGCGATCAGCAGCCGTAGGCGAAACAGCGCCATCGCTGTTGGAGAAGATGGACAATACTTTGGGCAAGAGTGGTGAGTGTCGCGGCGTGATGCTGGAGTTTGAGGATTGCTTACCCCAAAAAGTTTGCTCAACTGCTTGTCGATGCCCCGCAGTGGACTGAATGGATGGGGTGAGAAAGTTGGGCACAGAAAGCGATCGCTAAAAGGTCAGTTCCTCCCAAGTAAAAAGAACTAACTCTTATCCAGCATCCAGGGATTATTAACTATGGCGGCTGTCTTTGAGCCTCACCAAAATTCTAGTCGCACACCAACGTCAGATAGCATATCCAGAACTCGTAGCGGTACACAGTGTAAACATTCTATTCAGGCATTTTCTACCACGGTTCCTTGGTGATACACAATCTTCCAACCCTGCGGTGTCTATCATGAATTTGGCTTAGGTACTTATCCGCGAGATACAGAATTAGGAAACATTCTTTGAATAACTTTTTCTCGTACAATAGGGGCTTCGTCTGACCAATTCCAGAGGCTTTCATAGAAAAAGAATGAGACTCCGGCTAAACCATGTTGGCGCAATACTGCTCGGTTAAGGAAAATGAAGGGTAAAACAAAGAAAAATTTGTTCGCGTATTAGTTACGAGAACAAAATGAGATAATTCGACTACTTTTTCTTTTTGAGGCTATCGTACAAGTCCACCCAATTTTGACTTATAGAGTCGATGCATGAAGTTAAGTGATCGATTTGGGTTCTTCTAGCACGACCTGTATTTGATTCATCCAAGGCATCAATAGCATTGGCTATTAGATTCATAAATACTTGATTTAAACTTCTTTATTTTCACTAATAGCCAGTTGCTTTTTACTGCGTTTCAACTGTTTCCAAAGTACCTTAATTTGCTCGTAAGCTTCATCCTGAGACAGTTTACCCCCTGTTTCTAGGCAAGTGATGTAGCTAATTTTTTGGGCAAATTCTTGGAGGTTAGCATTAAACACTAAGTTTTCTGGCTGGAATTTCCCATAATATCGACTACGAGGGTAGAGAAAGCTATTTTTGTCTTGCGAGTTAGATTCTGTCATAAATTTACTCCTTGTAATTCTTTGTTAAAGCTATAGACTTAATTTTTATCTGTGTGTAAATACACACCGGAAAATTTAAATTCCAGAAAAAGTGAATATTCTTAGGTTTAAAGATTAGAGTAACGCAGCAAGAAAAGGTCGTTAACTGTAGAAAATACTGAAATAAGTAAGTTGAATGGCATTTTGAGCAAGTCAAATGGCATTTTGCTTGCGGAAAACACTAATGTGCTAAACTATGTCACCGAAACAGTAGTGATATCATGTCCGGTTAAAGACTTCTCATTGAAACTGCAAGGGTGCAAGGGGAGAAGAATTTTCAAGTTTTTGCACTGCGGTATGGAAAAGAAATTATTAGAGTTGATAGCGAAGACTAAAGTAAAAGCCATCATCCTGAGCGTTATTACCACGATCGCTGTGATTTTACCCCCTGCATGACCAAATGTTGCTAAATTAGAATTCACATTTTCTACCCCAATTTTGGCAAAAATAGTTGTCAATGCTGCAAAGACAGCCG
>CAZZZY010001140.1:0-1784 GCA_964658545.1 uncultured Acetobacteraceae bacterium
TATCAGTTATCTAGAAAAAGATTATGATTGATTTTAGTTGGTTAATTTTAGTCGCTGGGGGTCTAATATCTGGAGTCATAGCTGGACTTTTAGGAATAGGTGGCGGTATTATCACAATTCCTCTTTTAGTCACACTAGGTTATAGTCCTGTTCAGGCGATCGCTACTAGTAGCCTTGCTATTGTGATTACTTCAATTTCTGGAAGTTTGCAGAATTGGTGGATGGGTTACTTTGACTTGAAGCGAGTAATTTATTTAGGGATTCCAGCTTTTATAACTACTGGAATAGGCGTATATTTCGCCAATAAAATTCCATCCTACATAATACTCTTTACATTTGGCATCATACTACTTGCTAATATCTATTTGATTGAACTCCGTAAGCAACTGGCTTTTAAAGATAAAGAGAATACAGCCCCAGTATTTAACCCATTGGTTTCTAAAATTGGCACTGGAGGAGCAGCAGGGATTTTAGCAGGTTTATTTGGCTTAGGTGGCGGTACGATTATGGTGCCACTGCAAATGCTGCTACTGGGAGAAGAAATTAAAGTAGCAATTCAGACTAGTTTGGGTGTGATTGTTATCACTGGTTTAGCTGCTTGCACAGGACACACATTGGAGGGAAATATTCTATTTATTCAAGGTATAGTTTTAGGATGTGGCGGTATTTTAGGCGTTCAAATGAGTACTCGCGCATTGCCAAGGCTACCAGATTATACTGTGAATTTAGTGCTTCGTATTTTCTTAGGAATACTATCAATCTATATTTTTTGGGAAGCTTGGACAAATTATCAACAAATAATTAGTGATTTATGATTAAGTAACTAAATTCACTGCATTTTCTGTCGCTTTGGTAATGTAGCTGAGAATTGACTCAAAATCTTGACGAATTTCAGCCAGTTGTTTTACCCAAGTATTAGAAGCAGCGATCGCACTTTCTTCTTGTTGACGTGCGGCTGCAATTTGCTTATCAATCTCGCCGTAAACTTTTGATTCTACTTCTGTGAGTAGTTTTTCTATTTGACTTTCAAGATTTTTTGCAATTTCAATAAACTGACTTGTAATCTTTTGACGTTCTTCAGCCATTTTATCTTGCCTTTCTGCTTCTTGTTGCATGGAATGGGCATCTAAATTATCTCGCGCAATATAGGCATAAATTCTGGCGAGGTCATTTTCTGCTTGTGGTGAGAGAATATAAGATTTCTGATTCGTCACGACGGTTTATTTCATTAATTGTTGCGCCTTGTTGCGGATGCGTTCTCGCGCCCCTTCTTTGGGAAGACCTTGTGCATTATCAAGCTCGGAAAGACCGATCGCAATTTGCTCATTGAGCCACAATTTATATTCCTCGGAATGGTCGTTAAAGCGTTTCAAAAGACGCAATCCTTCCCGAATCACCTCACTTTGAGAATGGTACAAGCCGGACTCAACCTGTTTTTGGACGAATGCTTCCAATTCAGGGGTAAGGGAAATATTCATAATATCTATTTCTTTATAACAAGAATAGACATTATAATAACGGTTTTTGTTATTACTTGGTAGTGAAAACTTTTGCCCCTTCCATTGTTAGCATTTTTGTATTAAAAACTTGACAGCTTTCGGTATATCATAGATATATAGTCACAAAACTCTAAGAAGTTGTTTGAAAAGTATTTTTGGTAACACCAAAGCCTCGGAAACCTAACCCCCCTAGCCCCCCTTCCCTACGTTAGCGTAGCGGCACGAAGTGCGGGAATGGGGGTTTCAAAGCCTCTCTCCCTCTGGGGGAGAGGTTTGGAGAGGGGT
>CAZZZY010001141.1:0-1780 GCA_964658545.1 uncultured Acetobacteraceae bacterium
ATAATCCCAAATTTATAATGATTTTGGACTAATCCTTTCAAGGTGACTCCAAAACTCTTCTTTTATCTCTGTTGCGGTTTGAATTTCCTGTTTGAATAAATGTAATTTTTGATTCTAGATTTATATATTTACTTCCGTAATAACCGATTGTGACATTTATGGGTACGGAATTAAGGCTTGAAGGGGATAGCCGATTTTTTTGACAAAACAGCCTACGGTTTATAACTATAAGTATTTTTACTTAGTTTGAGTTGATGTCATATCAAAATTTTGTCTTGACCATTGTATAATAAAAATTGTAAAAAAACAGAATATGCTGTATGAGTGGGGTATGTCAGATAACTACTGGATTATTTATCTCACAGACTATTCAGCTTATTTGGTCGCACTATCAAGGAGTAAAGGTTCTTGGAAAAACCATTAACATCTTTCCCTGGAAGTAATCCAGAGACTTCGGCTGGTGCAAATGCACATTCAAAATTCTACATACCATCTCTGGATGGGCTCAGAACTGTTGCTTTCCTAATTGTTTTTTTATCCCATGCAAAAGTTGTCGAGATTTTTCCCGGAGGCTTTGGCGTAACAATATTTTTCTTTCTCAGTGGCTACTTAATAACCACTATTCTCAGGCGAGAGTATGATCGCTATCAAGCTATTGATTTTAAGCTCTTTTATACAAGACGAATACTGCGTATTTGGCCGTCATTTTACCTAGTGTTGTTCTTAGGGACTGGCTTAACTCTCTTAGGATTTCTTCATGGAGAAATTCGTTTATCAGCGTTCTTGTCTCAGTGTTTACACTATTACAACTACTATAATATCTTCTATCCCAATGGAACTGCTCCAGGTAGTGGGGTATATTGGTCTCTCGCTGTCGAAGAACACTTCTACTTACTTTTCCCCCTGCTTTATCTAGCTCTACGTAAACTGCGTGTAACTCGACGTAGACAAATGCTAATTCTTTGGGGATTATGTTTAGTGGTCTTACTCTGGCGGTGTCTTCAAGTTTATGCTTTTGGGGCATCTACAGATCGTATATCTTATGCAACAGATACTCGGGCAGATAGTATTCTATTCGGTTGTGCATTGGCAGTTAATAATAACCCGATGTTGGATGAACAGCATTATTCTAAAAAAACATGGAACTATTTCTTGCTGCCTATAGGAATAATCTTGCTCATTTTTTCATTTTTATATCGCTCACCTGAGTTTCAACAAACCTTTCGTTACACCATACAGGGAATTGGGTTATATCCAATCTTTATTACCGCTATTCGCTTTCCCCATTGGGGATTATTCCCTTTGCTAAATTTAAACTGGATGCGTTTTTTGGGTGTACTATCTTACTCTCTGTACCTTGTCCACTATATCGTGATTTTCGCTGTTCAGATTTATTTACCCCAATTGCATAAAGTTCCCCAAGCAGCGATTGCTCTATTAATTTCTTTGGGATTAGCATATACGATTTACCAGTTTATAGAGTTGCCATTGGGACAGCTACGCAAAAAGTTTTCACGCGCATAACATGGCACAAAAAACAATTGACAGGCGTAATTATTTATTAACTCATCCCACCCCTTCAACGGATAGGATTGCCAGCGATTTTTTTGACCAATTATGTCTTTCTAACCTTGTGAATTACCCTATCCATCATTTACAAGGGAATTTATTTCTCTAATTCTCGGTAAATCTATATATTTTGGCAACAGTCATTTACCCTGCCGTTAAGATAGCAAGGCTTCCCAATTTATGAGGAATAGCCTCGCTTGACTCCATAATT
>CAZZZY010001142.1:0-1779 GCA_964658545.1 uncultured Acetobacteraceae bacterium
AATTATCATGACTTCATCTGTATTTGACTCTGAACGCCTCCTGTTCACCCCCACCACCCCAGACACCAATGCTATCCCCATAATCTTCGCCTTTCCCAATGAATATAGCGTAGGTATCACTAGCCTTGGCTATCAGGTAGTTTGGGCAACCTTGGCAATGCGTGATGATGTGCAGGTGAGTCGCCTGTTTACAGATACTCACGAACAACTCCCCAGAACATCGGAAATTGTGGGATTTTCGATTTCCTGGGAACTGGATTATGTAAATATTTTAAATTTACTGGAATCTTTAGAAATTCCCATTCAAGCAACTTATCGTAATGACTCTCATCCAATAATTTTTGGCGGTGGCCCTGTTCTCACAGCTAACCCCGAACCTTTCGCAGATTTTTTTGATGTAATTTTATTGGGGGATGGCGAAAATCTCCTGGGAAATTTCATTGAGGCATACAAAGAAGTAAGAAATGCTTCTAGACAAACTCAACTAAAAAGACTTGCACAAGTCCCAGGAATTTATATTCCCAGTTTATATGAAGTAGAATATCAAAGCGTAGATGGTGCAATAAAGTCAATTAAACCAATTTCTTCCGAAATTCCCGCAGTGGTGCAAAAGCAGACTTACCCTGGAAATACTCTATCAGCTTCGACTGTAGTCACCGAAAAAGCCGCATGGGAAAATATTTACATGGTGGAAGTGGTGAGAAGTTGTCCAGAAATGTGTCGCTTTTGTTTGGCGAGTTATCTCACATTGCCTTTTAGAACAGCCAGTCTGGAAGATTCGTTAATTCCAGCGATCGCCAAAGGTTTAGAAGTCACAAATCGGCTAGGATTATTAGGGGCTTCCGTAACTCAGCACCCAGAGTTTGAAGCTTTGCTAGATTATATAAGTCAGCCAAAGTACGATCATATCCGTCTCAGTATTGCCTCAGTGCGAACCAATACCGTAACAGTCCAGTTAGCGGAAACTTTGACGAAACGAGACACGCGATCGCTTACCATTGCTGTAGAGAGTGGTTCTGAAAAAATCCGGCAAATCGTCAATAAAAAGCTGCATAACGATGAAATTATCCAAGCGGCGATAAATGCCAAAGCTGGCGGATTAAAAAGCTTGAAACTCTATGGAATGGCAGGAATTCCCGGTGAAGAAGCAGAGGATTTAGAACAAACAGTGACGATGATGCGTAGTATCAAAAAAGCTGCACCAGGATTGCGCCTAACATTTGGATGCAGCACCTTTGTACCCAAAGCGCACACACCGTTTCAATGGTTTGGGGTAAATTGTCAAGCAGAAAAGCGGTTGCAATTTTTGCAAAAACAGCTAAAACCACAGGGGATAGAGTTTCGCCCAGAAAGCTATA
This sequence comes from uncultured Acetobacteraceae bacterium, assembly GCA_964658545.1. Taxonomy (GTDB): domain Bacteria; phylum Cyanobacteriota; class Cyanobacteriia; order Cyanobacteriales; family Nostocaceae; genus Nostoc. The sequence goes on from CAZZZY010001142.1 coordinate 1,359, forward strand.
ACTGGTCGATTATACAAGCTTTGTTGTCGAGAGGCGATCGCAGACTCTCCCAACTTCTTCAACTTACGCGTGACTTTGGCGACTCCTTGGGTAGCTATAAACGAGCTTTCAAACAACTCAAAGGACAAATCCCCGATTTAGATTTCTACGTCCACGCTGATTGGTCTACAGAGCAAGTATTACCTTGGAGCCACTTGCAAGGGCCTCTGCCACAGTCTACACTACTAAAGCATTTGGCTGATGCTAAGAGGTTGTTTGAAAAGTCTAATTTATTACACACCGGGCGACTAGAAGTCGCGGCTATACAGACAAAACCCACCTCCGTGGGTTAAAAACCTTGCTTTTTCGTTAGTCCACGGAGGTGGACTAAGTTTAGTGTAGTAGCGAATTATATTCGCCCAAAACTTTTCAAACATCCTCT
>CAZZZY010001143.1:0-1777 GCA_964658545.1 uncultured Acetobacteraceae bacterium
ATCTTGCTGCCTCTGCCGAGTAATAAATCTTACGCTCACCAAACACTGCACCACCAGGGCTAATTACCCGGAATTGCCAGCAATGGGCATCAGTATAAAACACAACGATTGTACAACCAACTAGGTGAACTGTGGTGTTATTCATGGTGCGGGTGTCGCAACGGTGTTATTTCTGGGGATTATACAATCAGCGATGGCGTACCCGCCATGAACCGGTGGCGATCGCTCTCCCGCCAAGAAGTTGCGATCGCCCAAGTTGTAAACCCGATTTAAAAGGTCAAACTATGAATCCAATAATAGTGGATGCTCAAGTTCTCGCGCAACTTGAGTTAGAGCAGTATGTCGAAGAGCAAGCAGAGGATATTGCCCCTGAGTTTGAGATTGACTCTGTGGATGATGCTGATTTCGGTGCTTTATATCGGCTGTGGTCTGGTATGAGGCTACTGGGCACGTTTTACCGTGCAGACTCAGATGGCTTGTGGGTAGCGCAGCCGTGCAATTTGGAATTACGCCCCCGGTGCGAGACGAAAGAGCAAGCGCAACTCATCATCATTGCCCTGAGTGGGTTGCTTGTGGCTGACGCTGCATAACGAATATTTTCCCATTCCCTACTGAGGTGCGCTCTCAAGAACCTCTTACTTGACCATACATTTTTAAGAGTATTTCACCATGAACAAACTTGCTGTAATTGCACACAACATTAATGATTCTGTAGTAGAGCAACGACGGCTAGACGGCTACATCAACGCCACTGCCTTGGCTAGTGCTTACAAACTAGCAACTGGTAAAAGGCGTGATGTTGGCGAATGGTTGTCAAATAAGCGGACACAAGAGACTTTAGAGCATCTCAGTTCAAAAACGGGAATTCCCGTAATTGAGTTATATCAGGTGTTTCAGGGTTCTCCTGAAAATGGTGGCGGCACTTGGATACATCCCAAACTAGCTATCAGGTTTGGTATTTGGTTGAGCGATGAATTTGGGTATCTAGTAGAGGAATGGGTTGAGCAATGGCTCACCACCGGACAATCCCCTATTAATAGTGAATCTCTCACCGCCACTATCACCGCCGCACTCGAACAAGCGCTGACCCCTATCAATCAACGTCTCGAACAAATTGAGCAGCGTCTTGACAACCTGCCATTTGCCAAACCCAAGCGCCCCTGGACTCTACCAGCTTCTACCCCACCAGAACAAGTACCTGAAGGCTACCAGCAACTAGAGGATGGTTCTTGGTTATCACCAGAAGCTTATCAATCTATCTTGAGGCAAAGCCAGCGCTCAAAGACTAAGGGATGTCCGCAGACTTAGAAACTACGAGTAAGTTGGGGGTGCGATCCTTTCTCTTGAGAGCGTTGGCGTTAGCCTTGCCGTTAGGTATCGCACCATCAAAAAATCGGTTTTAATCCCCGTTGGGGGAAGCAGTTAATTTTCTGTGTAAGACAATCTGGAAAAAGAGTTTTCATCCCCTTGCGGGGCGATGCGATCGGAAAGCTAGTGGTCGGTCGAAGAGCTTCTGCGTGAAGCGGAAGAGTTTCCATCCCCTTGCGGGGCAATGCGATCAGAAAGTTTCGGAGAATGCCGCCCTCTGGACGCGCATGCACAAGTTTCCATCCCCTTGCGGGGCGATGTGATCGGAAAGGGTCCGATGAGACTACAAATATGCAATTAGAAAAGTTTCCATCCCCTTGCGGGGCGATGTGATCGGAAAGAGTTCACTTCTAGAACCCTTACAGGGAGAGGGTTTGAGATACCCCAATCGACACCACTTTTTTGAGTG
>CAZZZY010001144.1:0-1775 GCA_964658545.1 uncultured Acetobacteraceae bacterium
CAGAACACATCTGGAGTTTTTTTAATCCAGCGCCATCGGGGTCATGCAGAAAAACGATTAATCCTATGCCTGACTGTTTTGCGCGTTGATATTCTCTTGTAATTGTTTTCTTATCCCATCCACTGCCCTGAAACGTAATTCCAGCAAGACCATTTGCTCTGCCAACTTCTACGCATCCCTCGCCTTCATGCTGGAGTAGTGCCGGGGTGACATTTACTGATTTAGCACAGGCTAGAGCTTCATCGATGCGATATGCTCCCCAAGGAAAATCGCCCTTTCTCATTTCTGGTGTGCCATCTGGAAGCCTATGCCATTGCCGAAAGGTCTTGCTGTAACCTTTCTCCTTATTGGCATCTGGCCACTGGTAGCGAACTATCCATTGCGATTCTGAGTAAGGATAAATTGTTTCGGTGGCACTGCCCTCAACATCTTTTGGTGGTCTACTCGTTAATTTTTTCGGTTGGGGAATATCTGTTGCAGGCTCGGTCAACATCACCAAACCTAATTCACCATCTGGAATTGGCGCACTTTTGGGCAAGATTCTCTTGGGCTTTGCTGCCAAACGGTTTAGGGATGGAGTGTAATTAGCCCCTGCCCTCTCTGCTAAAACTTCAGCCCAGGGTTTAATCGCCTCTCTGACGTGTTTGCAGTCACAGCCGTTAAAGCATCTGTACTTCCCGGTTTCTGGGACAATAGATAAGTCATTACCGCCACAACCTGGACAAATAAACTTATTTTTAGCTTTGGAGGGTTCTAGCTGATCTTGAAAATTTCGGATGTCGAAGGAGGCGAACGCCCCTGGCATAACGGAGCGGCCAACTGTCTCGTGTCCTGTTAAAATGGCTACCATTGTGAAATCCTTGTGAGGTAAGTGATGTGGTTTTACCTCCCCTGAAGACTCACCAAAATTTTAATCAAATTTCTCGTTAAACTCGTTGTAGGAAGTTCTCGGAACTGCTAGCATTAGGTTATAAAGAAATTTAATACACATATTGTGTGGGTGTCTTCTTGGACTGTTAAACAACTTGTTAGAACCAAGTTGAGTCTTGGGGAGGCATTCTTTTCTTATGTATATCAGGTGACATGACACTTAGAAAAGATGGACTAAGGGTATAGTCTTATTACATAATAATTGATCTCCCGGAAAAATAAATAACAAATATCTCAGATTTATAAAATAAAACAATTTATCTTTTTTACTCAAGCTAATACCTAGCAAAGCTTTTACAACTTTTCAAGTATTACTAAAAAACATAAAAATATCTCACTAGACTAATAATATTAGTAGTGTTACTAAAAATAATTCAGCTTATTTAGTAGGCGTTATGAAGATGGTGTGTGTATCAATTGCAATCAATCTATAGTACATAAATACTATATGATAATACTTATGTACTGGTTGAGGACTAAGGGCGATCGCTACTCATCCTCTGGGATTTCCAAACCACGACTTAGTAAACCATCCTTAATTAAAAGTGTTGCCATCTGAGAAACTGTGCGGCTTTCCTTTTTTGCTAATTCCGTTATGAGGTTGTAAATTCCCATAGGGGTAACAACGCTAAACTTTTTACCTTTATACATCAGATCAGATATTAGCAGACAATATCATCAGTGTAACTAATAGATTTTGGGAAATATATAATCTATTTTGTCTGACCATAGCAGCTAATATCACTTAATATCTGCTAAATTATTGTTATGAGCGCAAAACGGACGATGAAGCGCGTGAAAAGCCACACCAAGGATAAATAGGTAGCTGAACTGAGTAGACGCGT
>CAZZZY010001145.1:0-1766 GCA_964658545.1 uncultured Acetobacteraceae bacterium
CGTAATTCTGTAGGCGTTATGTTCCGATCGCTCGCCTTTAGTCTAAACTCCAGTTCTGAGTAGAGAAATAGAGTAGTCAAGCTAAATTTCGTTGGGAAAAGTGTAATTTCAACCGCCATGCTGACCACTACACGACGATGAACATTCATCATAATTTTTTGAAATTCAAGGCATTGGTCAATATAATTACTAATTCGTAATACTCGCCTCTAACGAGAAGCAAGCTACGTAATTGGTAATTAAGAAACTGGTTATAGTCTCCCATCTCTACAGGTCACAACCTTATGATTGAGGTCTAAATTCCCATGCATAACGTAATTACGAATTGTTAATCTGGCTATGTTATGTGTAAGAGCCAAGGTTATCGCTTAGAAATAAGCTACATCCTCCTCTAAGTGTGATGTGGACACAAGTCAGAATAAACTGTATTGGTTTCAGTTTAACTTCAGTGCTTTTATATTTTTTTATACTTTGGGAAGATTTTTTCAGAGAATTTTCAGATTAAACGATGTCCATTTTGAACACTGGAGCTTTTTCAACAGCTAGTTGAGATATGTAGCCCTTGATATATGAACTTTTCAGCCAATACTGTAAAAACTACTGGTTTCAACCTAGATAAGGTTTAATAACATTGAAATGCCGCTTTGCATCTCAATAGCCACATTTTGGCTAAATAGCTAAAATTTTTCGTCCAATGGAGTAATCCTTTCCTTGAAACCATATTCGACAGTTAAAAAAGTATAGTTACCAAGCTGCTGAGGTAAATGATGGGAGATATTCGAGTAGCAATTATTGAAGACCATAGCTTAACGCGGATTGGAATGCGTAGTTCTCTCAACGAGCAAGAAGGTATTCAAGTCGTGGGTGATGAAGCTACAGCCTCCAATGGGTTGAAACTGCTCCAAAGTACAAAACCAGACATAGCGATCGTTGATATTGGTTTGCCGGATAGAGACGGAATATGGCTGGTGCAGCAGTTTCGGGAATCTCTAGTGTCGGAAACTGCTGCACAGACAAAAGTAATGATGCTCACTTCCTTTGCCAAAGAGCAGATGGTACTGGCAGCGTTTGCAGCCGGGGCAGACTCTTACTGTGTGAAGACAATTAAGTTCGAGTTGTTGTTGGAAGCGCTGCATATCACCCATGAAGGTCAGTCGTGGATTGATCCAGCGATCGCTCGTATTGTTCTCAAGCATACTCGTCAAGGAGCGGCGGCTATGGTAAAACCGAATGCAACTCAGACGGTAGCGATTTCTGCAATTGATCCAGAGCAAGCAAGCATTCTGCAAGCAGATCCATTGACAAATCGGGAACTGGAAGTCTTGGAGTTAATTGTCCAAGGCTATAGCAATAACGAGATTGCTCAGAAACTCTATCTCAGCTTGGGAAGTGTAAAAGTATATGTGCGTGGGGTTTTGAACAAGCTTTGTGCAAGCGATCGCACTCAGGCGGCTGTATTGGCGTTGCGGGCTGGTTTGCTCAATTGAAGTCACTGTACAGAAGCAACTGTACAGTGCTTGGTTGTTAACTTGAGAGGGGAGCGATGTCTACGACGGTCACTGAGCTTTGTCGTACCATTTCCATACGGGACGCTACGCGAACGTGGAAGCAAGCTAGCAAGAGCGTCTCGTAGAGAAGTGCGGGCTACGCCTACGGGCAGGAGTGACCCAGGAGAATCGCCTGCATAATACTGACTTGCGTTGTATACAGGGATTTTCCGCTACCACTCTCTAAGTCGAAATAAGTAGCAAATCGTCGTAGTTTCC
>CAZZZY010001146.1:0-1754 GCA_964658545.1 uncultured Acetobacteraceae bacterium
GTAATGAAGCTCTCTACGAGACGCTAAAAGCGTAGCTCGCTTCTCCATAGGAGTACGCGGACTCGCTGTTCGCGTCGAACGCGAACAGCATCTCGGAGAGAAGACAGTAATTCGTAATATAAGACGGACTCAAACAAAGTGGTTTTCACTACTTTACCCTGGTCTGCAAACAATAATCCTTTTTAAATTTCCTATTAGAGCCTAGCTAGCTTAAGACAAAAATTGAGTTAAGTCTAAATGACTTTCTACTTCAGTAGCTAAAGAATCCAAAATCTGCTCTCGCTGTTCTCGGTAGTTAGCAACACCAGTGGGCAAAGATTTTAAACCGCGCTGTTGACGGAGGCGATTTAACCAAGCGCGTCGCCAAGGGCCGTTGTCAAAAAGCCCGTGGAGGTAACTCCCCCAGACTGATTGACAACTATCCACTAACCCTAAATTAATATCGTCAAATAAGGCATGGTAGGATTGAGGGTCTATTCCTTGCTGTTCGATGCGCGATCGCCCTTGATGAATTTCAAAGCCATTGACTGGTAAGCCCTGTTGTGGATAATTCGAGCTAACTTGGCGCTGGCGGGCAACTTTTTGTCCGGTAATTACAGTTCTAATTGGTAAAAGATTTAACCCCTGAAATCTGCCAGCTTGCCCTTCTATCCCTTCTGGATCGGCGATGATTTGACCGAGCATTTGATAGCCACCGCAGATACCTAAAACCGTTCCACCAGAAGCCGCATAGTGTTGGATAGCTTCTGCCATACCGCTTTTTTGCAGCAGTAGTAAATCAGAAATTGTGGTCTTTGTTCCTGGGATAATCACGGCATCAGGATGTCCTAAATCTTGCTTAGGACTGAGGTATTTAACTGAAACTGTGCTTTCTGATTCTAGTGGGTCAAAGTCGGTGAAATTGGCAATTCTTGGTAAGCGGATAACGGCAATGTTGAGGTCAGCTTGGGCTTTATTCGACGACGATTGACGTTCTAGCAAATCAAGGGAGTCTTCCGCCGGAAACACTTCTTGCAAGTAGGGTATAACACCGATAACAGGAATACCAGTGCGTTCTTCTAACCATTTTATCCCTGGTTCTAGGAGCGATCGCTGTCCTCGAAATTTGTTAATTACTACACCTTTAATTAAGGCCCGTTCATCTGGTTCCAATAATTCTAAAGTTCCTACCACATGGGCAAAAGCACCACCCCGGTCAATATCAACTACTAACATTGTTGGCGCATTCAAATATTTTGCCACCCGCATATTAGTTAAATCGCGGTGCTTGAGGTTAATCTCTGCTGGACTACCGGCACCTTCACAAACCACCAAGTCAAATTCTGTTCCCAAATGCTGTAGCGATTCTTCAATTGTCCGCCACCCCAGATCAAAATATTGCTCGTAGTATTCTGAGGCACTTACTTTGCCTACAGACCTGCCTTTGATAATTACTTGGGAAGTCATATCCCCTTGGGGTTTAAGTAAAATTGGGTTCATTTCTACCCAAGGCACGACTCCCGCAGCCCAAGCTTGCACTGCTTGGGCATAGCCAATTTCTCCACCACTGGCAGTAACATAAGCATTTAAAGCCATATTTTGACCTTTAAAGGGAGCAACCCGCCACCCACGCCGCGACAGAATGCGACAAATAGCTGTAGTTAAAAGTGATTTCCCTGCATGGGATGTTGTCCCCACCACCATAATTGATTTCATAGTTTCTATTAGTTAGTTTTTCAAGATACTTGGGAATTGGGCATTGGGCATGGGGCATT
>CAZZZY010001147.1:0-1751 GCA_964658545.1 uncultured Acetobacteraceae bacterium
GATGCGATCGCAGCGCCTCTAAGATCAACCCCACTCAAGTCTGCTCCAATCAGATTAGCATGGCTCAAATCTGCATGTTTGAGTATAGCACCACTCAAATTAGCAACACTGAAGTTAGCCGCACTGAGGTTCGCTTCATTCAGAAAGGCTTTGTAGAGATTGGCACTACTGAGGTCAGCACCACTGAGGTTTGCTCGCACCAGTAAAGCATTACCCAAATCCACCTTTCTCAAATTTACCCCTTGGAGGTTTGCGCCTCTGAGGTTATCCCCTTGCAGATTTGCAGCACTGAGGTCTGCTTCAATCTGGGGATTTCTCTTTCTCCACTCAATCCATGTAACTGCACCTGCTTTCAGTAAAGCTAGATGCTCTCGATTTGCCATTTTCTTTCCTTTACTCCTGACGACCGCCTAGAGGATTCGCCCGACCAGCTACACTTTCAATGGCCGTTAACGCTCCCGCCGCACCTGCTAGAATATCTCGCTCATGTCCACCTAAGTAAAGCCGCCCAAAACTTCCTACAGCTTGAACCTCAAGGATATTAATCGATGCCGCTTTCTCGGCTTCGTTTGCAGCCAGGGCCGCGTAAGCAGCAGGCTCCACTTCTAATACATACAGCGTTTGTCCTGCTAGTAGTAGCTGTCCCCGTCGCGTGCGATTAATAAGTTGTGTTTGGTAAGCATCGATGTTGCGGATAATCTGGCTAGAAACAACACGTGGTTTGAGACATTCCTCTTTTCGGACTCCCAATGCTGCTAAAATGGCTTGACCAGCAGCCCGCGTTTCGCCTTGGGAGCTAGAATGAACTTCTAATAGTCCGTACAGTCGTTCAACTACCTGTACTCCTGGACGGACAGAGGCAGCTTTGAGGGCTATATCCGTAATCTTATTAATTTCGATACCAGGAGAGATTTCAATCCACAGTGATGTATCCCCTGGTAATGGTAAGAAGCCTTGGGCGACTGTTCCCATATATGCTGCATGTTGAGGTTGCAGGCTGTCGAGAAATACGAAACTGCGTAGTTCTATTCCCAAGATGTTGCTCTCCAGTCATAAGGGTAAAAGTTATCTATTGCAATATATGAGTGCTTAACTTGGGTCATTTTTGCCACCAGTGAAGGATGGAAAAATACAAAGTAGAAAAATTTTGCTGTCGATAAATTTTACACCTGAGAAGTATTCTGGCAGTAAAAACCGCCTTGATAATTGTACAAGCTTTATTACGCACAAATCGCTGTCTGCACTGCCTAACTAGTCTTGATTTACTGATAAATAAATTTAGGGGCTTGCAGCCATTTTTCTTTTTTTTTTATGAGTGCCTTTTAACGAGTCGCAAAAGTCCCTACCTTCAATGTACTCATCAGGTGGGGATTGTGAGCGGGGGATGAGGATTACATCTGGAATTGATTTTAAACGAATTGTAAAAACTCTCTTCTGGATGTATGACGAATCCCCACGATTTTCTGGTAAGATGAGGTACTATCTTGACCATCAATGCCACAAGCGAAAACCACGAGCTTTCAGGTACATATCGCAAGAGAAAGATTTGGGTCTTGGGAACCAGGACTCCTAAGAAGAGGAGGAAATGTCAGACCAAAAAAACTACGGAGTTCTGGAGGCTATTTCCGATGAATTGGGAGCGATCAACTTCAGCTTTATAGCTAGTCTGAGTAGTTCACCTTTATAACTCAATACGCTTGGGTTAAGGCTAAAACTCTCAGTAAAAGTCAATTTTTTTAACGTAGACGCAA
>CAZZZY010001148.1:0-1744 GCA_964658545.1 uncultured Acetobacteraceae bacterium
AAATATAGTTATATTGTATTGTATTTATATAATATTAAAGAAGTAAAAATATTGTCTGTTGAATCTTGGCTGACAAGTTGATTAATTGATGAAATTAATTACTGCTTCTGCTAAATCATCTATCTTTTCAACAGATAGCACTCGAATTCTATCAATCAATGATGAATCTATGTCTTTAAATTTATGGTTCAACGTATTGAGGAAATCCTGGGTACTACAATTAGTGAATATACGCCTAATGCAATTAAGTTTCACGGCTTATCATTGGAATCATTGGAACAGATCGTTAAAGAGGGTTACACTACAACATCTGCAAGTTTTAACGCGGCTCCATCCGTAGGCTTATTTATCGAATTTGGACAACGCTGCCAAGAAAAAGGGTTAATAGTAAATTTTGATGGAGTAGCATTTACCAACGCAAAAAACTCCAATTTAGTTGTTGATGCGATTACAGTTATCGGTGTGGAAGACTTAGATTTTGTTGGTGAATTTGTTCAATTTGTTTGGGGATGCGATGAGCTAGAGATAAATTCCCAAAAGTTATATGCTTGGTGGGATTAGGTAATAATCAGCACATCAGCGTATTTTTAGGGGATGAGTTTAATTTTGACGTGACCATTGAACTCAAATGATTTCTACGATTTTAAACAAAAGTATTATTTGACACTTTTAACTACTTCGGGCAACATAAGATAAACAGTTAATTGCTTGTTATATCTTTTCAAGGGAGTAAACAGCGATACACCATGCCCAATACTCCTGCCGAAGTGCGTTCATCTCTCATTGATGCCCTACAACTTGACTTAGTGGGGCCTACACCCAATGATATCGCCCACGTTGACGAAATTATCGACCAAGCTCCATCTAAGTGGTATCTCACAGGTTTTTTAGTGCCTTATGAAGCTTCGGTAGAACAGCGTTCAGAAGATATAGGTAACGATGATATCGACGAGATTTCTCAAGTCAACGCTGGTGATGATGAAAAGCAACCCGAAAGTGCCTCCGCCCGGAGAGCATTTTTTCCCTCTTCAATGGGTTTAAGTATTCTTGTACCAGCAACCGCCAAGGAAATAAGTGTTACTGTTCATTGGGGCGACTACTGTCCAGTTGATGAAGAGAATGAAGAAAGTCAAGAAGACTCTAAAAACCAACTCCAATTACCCCGGCTGTGGCAAAGAACCCCCGGACAAGCAGAATTAACCCTCCCTCTCCATGTAAGTAATGCACCCAAACATTGGGAAATTCCTGGTAGTAATGGTTTGAGACTAGTTACCTCAGTGCGTCCCGTAACTGCGGCAGAGTTGGTTCCTGCTGGGACTCGTTCTGCATCCGTGTTCCTGGTGAACTATCGCCCTCCAGCCGCCAACCCATACAGCGATATCGCCTTCGCCTTCCAAACTTGCCTCATCATCCGCACTCCTTATTCTCTCGTCCCTCGCCCCAACCTGCGCGGACGACACGGTGATGATTGGGATGAGAAGGTAGCAGATTTACAGTATCGAGATGATTATGAATATGCGGTGGGACATAACGTTTCAGCTGTTGCTATAACCAACGATGACGCTACTTGTCAAGAAGTCCGCACTGCTTGGATGCCCATTGCTGATGTAGAAAAGGTAGTAGCCGCGCAAGTTCCAGGCGTGGAACTGGGGATGGAAGCACTCGCCGCCGCACCCACGGTGGAAACTCTGCGAAATATGATGTCTGGGATGGTTGATGCTTATGGAGTGTGGATTGAAGGACA
>CAZZZY010001149.1:0-1339 GCA_964658545.1 uncultured Acetobacteraceae bacterium
GCTATGGGTGTGTCAGTTATTGACATTGGCACATCATGAAAACTAATTCCTTGCAGTGCTTGTAACTTCCGTTTCCCGGATGGGTGGTGGACGGTAACTAACTTGGCTTTGGGGAATAGTGTTTTAAATCTGGCTATGACTTGGTTGATGGCCTTAACTGTTTTATCACTAGGCTTGGACTGTTCCTGCCAGATAGCTTTTACCTTGCCAGAAATTGATTCATCAAAGGACAAAGTACCGTTGTCGATGTACCAATTTTCTAGGCGTGACCACAGGTCAAATGCTGTGACGATGGCATCCGACTTGTAACCCAGCCCTGTATCTTTAGAAAATTGGAATAAGTGAGAGTTTTCGGCTTGAATATCCTCTAATGCTTGCTGAGTACAGCTATAGTCAATCCCCTCTTCTATCAATGCCTGTAACCCAGCAATCATCTTATTTAAAAATGCTGGGGCTACACACTCACGCACAAAATCCAAATCATAAGAGAATCGAGGGTCTGCTAGTAACTCGTTTGGGTTGTTTGGGTCAGGATTTGACTTAAATGTTTTACCAAAAACTAGGGCTGCTAGTCGGTCAGTAATTGCTTGAATTGTGCCGTGCAGTGCCGGGGTTTCATTCAAGTTGAAGATACCGATCCCTTCGGGGCTAAATTCGATATGGTCTTTCCCCTTCCGCTCTGAGTGTAAGACGTTACCAGTGGCAAAGAGTTTGAGCGATTGAATTTTATCTATTCGTGCTGTTTGTGGATTCTCTGATGCCCAATTCACCCGACTGTTTACCAGGGGAAAGAGTGAAAATTTCCGTCCTTCATCATAAGCAGCAAAGTCAGCTAAGGAACAGCTGGTCATACCTTGCTCACCGTAAATGATAGATACTACCTGCCTGATGGAATCTTTACCATTTGCACCCAATCCACAAGCCAGTAATAGCTTAGTTTCCCGTCCTCGACGCTTGCGGACTTCCTTTAGATCGAGACTCGCCCCCAGGTTTCTTAATAAAACTTGTTGTTGAGGGGAGTCTAAACATGACAGTAAGCGATCGCAATGTCTGGGGTCTGCTTGGGGGTCATACTTGACTAATGGCGGATATGTAAAAAAGTGTTTATCTGGGTCGTGTTCTTCTAAGACTGGCTGAGGTTTAGGATCTGCCCAGTCAACGCTTAACACGCCGTTGGTACAGTTAACCCCTGGTGGGTTAAGTAATTGCGGGTCAATTTCTACTCGCAGCTTCACCCACTCCAGCAACTCTTTAACTTTGCTTGGCTTGGCGTAAGGGTGGGTAATGACAAAGTTATTGCCAGTTTTCTTAATAACTTGATACGAATTGCAATAACTCG
>CAZZZY010001149.1:1349-1730 GCA_964658545.1 uncultured Acetobacteraceae bacterium
GAGTGTTTGTAGTGCAAGCCATCCCAGCAATACAAATTGCCATCTGCACAAATCCATTTGCGATCGCCGTAAAGGGTGTTAAAACCTTTTTGCAGGAATGTGCTGTCAGGCTCCTCGGCGAAATTAGCAACATCTATTGAGTCTACATTTTCTGATGATGATTGAGCATCTGCTGTAATTTCTTCTATCTGCCTTAACAGTAAATTCGCTAATTCATCGCCTGTCATACCGGATTCAAAAATATCTGCTACGTCTCCTTTATTTTGCAGATCCGGTTTGATTTTAAGCAAGTCGATGGCAACAAAAGCTACTCCGGCTTGGTCGCAAACCTCTTTAATTCTCTCTTGCTTCTTCCATCCAGTTTCATCATGATCCACGCAA
>CAZZZY010001150.1:0-1724 GCA_964658545.1 uncultured Acetobacteraceae bacterium
ACCAACAACAACGACTTGTCCAGTAGGGGTTTTAAAATTTGTAGTTCTAGCTTCTGAGAAAGTGCCACTTACACAAGATGGCAAAGTTTGGCTTGGTAGAGTTGCAGCATTAATAGCGGTTCCATCTACCTTCAAACCTGTAAAATCGCCACTGCTTGGAAGAGAAATTCTTACTTCACCACAACTGCCAGCTAATCTTGCTGTTGATTTATCTGAGCTTCCAAGACTAACCGCAATCCGACTACCTGCTGTACCTGAAAATACAACTACTGTACTTCCGCTATCCATCGCCTTATATACAGTTGCGCCCTTATAAGGAATCGCGGCAGCAGGCCCCACTGAAGAAGCAGCTGCACCTACACCCAAAGCCAAAGCCAAAATACCTTTAAATTTCATAAGTTCGTCACACCGTTGACAAATGAATGTGCTTCAAACATCTTAGAGTAGTAATTATTACTTTGGTAAGTGTTGAATCTAAGTATGAAAATTTCCAAACTTCATGTAGGAAAAATTTATATTTCAGTTTTACTCAGTACATTTGCGTTATCTAGCTGTGCTAAATCTTTCTCTCAATCCTTTCTCAATGAATCACCACTAATATCACAACAGTGGCAAGTGGTAAGGGTGAGTGATGGTGACACAATCGCAGTGCGCCAAGGTCAACGCGAAATGAAAATCCGATTCTGTGGCATCGATGCGAATGAAAGTAAACAAGAAGGCGGGCAGGAAGCTAAAGCTTACTTGAAAAAGCTTCTAGACCAAACAGAAGGTAGAGTAATGATTACTCCAATTGAGACTGACAGATATAAAAGAACGGTTGCTGAGGTATTCATAACTTTAAAAGATGGCTCTGAGCAGTTTATTCAAGAAGAAATGCTAAAAGCTGGAATGGCTAGAGCTTACCCTCAATACATATCTTCGTGTCCTAATAAAGACGCGATTCTGAAAGCCGAGCAAATAGGCAAACAGAATCGCGTTGGGATATGGGCTAATCCTAATTCAATCCCGCCTTGGGAGTGGAGAAAACAACATAGAAGAAATTAGAACAAGGGAATTTGACCCAAAACTACTTGTTTTCCGACTAGAGAAAGTAACCTTCTCCAACGTTGCTTACTGTAAAAATCTTGCTTTAAGTACCATTTAACTACGTCTCGATGTTTTACTATCAAGAGCGATCGCTATGGTCGGCACTGTAGCTGAAATCTTTTCCTCGCTTGATGGCGTGGAAAAGTCTCTTAATGACAATACCTTCGCCAAATTTATTAACCAATATTTTTGCCAAGCTTACTGCTTTAGGACGTATTCATAACGTTTCTACAGGCGTTGAACCCTCGTAAATTGGCAGAGGTATTGGAGTGCGATCGCTGAGGTTTTCGGGGTTTGTCATAGTGTACGTTTTGGTGATTGCAGTTTTGATTGTGGCTCATCAAGTAAAAAGCGCGTAACTTTCGGTATCACTGCTCATTTCACCCTTTGCACTGCTTTTCTTGGTTGGGGACGCAAGCCTCATGGACGATGCGCCACAAGGCATCGCTCTTGCTAGTATGATCGGCGGCAATCAAACCTGTCACCGCACCTACCAGTACTAGCGCGGTGACAGCCCTGCGCCAGAGACGGGACTTGGGCAAACCTCTTGTAGAAAATAGGCGCATTACTTACTATGTGGCATTGACCGAACAAGGCAAAAGTAAAAAGTTAAAAGGCAAAAGAAAGAATAAGAAAAA
>CAZZZY010001151.1:0-1716 GCA_964658545.1 uncultured Acetobacteraceae bacterium
ATGCTGCCAAAACCGAAGTCCCAATAATTGAACCATTAGAAGAATCTCCCGAAGGATGGGTTGTAATTAATACATTTAGAGATGTACCTTATGATGCATTAACACTATTAGAAAATATACTAGACCCTAGCCACATATCGTTTACACATCATAAAACGGTAGGAAATAGGGCAAATGCAGCACCTTTGGAACTTGAAGTGATTGAATCTGGGAAACATGGATTCAAAGGGATTTGGAAACAAGGTTTGAAACCAGGGCAATCAGGAGAGTTGTCTACAACCTTCGTCGCTCCAAGTTTAATGTGGCATGACATCAACTCCCAGCGTGGTAGAATTCTAACCGTTGTTTATGCTACACCCATACGTAAAGGAGAATGTCGTGTATTTGCACGTTTTCCTTTTAAGTTTCCTGATAAACTTCCAGGTTGGTTTATTAAGCTCAGACCGCGTTGGTATTACCACATTGGACAAAATGGTGTTTTAGAAGACGATCAAATTTTTCTCCACTATCAAGAAAGGTATCTTGAAGCTAAAGGAGGTAGCCCTAACTTTACTAAAGCCTTTTACCTTCCAACCAAAGCAGATAGTTTTGTATTTGAATTGCGTCAGTGGGTGAACCAATATAATGCTGAACCATTTGGCAAAGAGACTTTTTCTCCCCCATTGGCAAAGTCCGTGCTTCTGGAGAGGTATCATTCTCATACGGAAAAATGTGCCAGTTGTAGCTCGGCGCTTTCTATTATTGAGCGATTGAGATTTGGGAGTGGAGTTGCAACAGTACTTACTTTGGCTTGGACTCCAATGCTTTTTTTATTTTTTCAGACAACATCAGTTGTAGTAGTTGTGATTGAAACTCTAGCTCCCTTAATTTTTGCACTAGCATGGCTCGGACTAAGTAAGTTAGTTATTCAGTTTTATGATGGACGAACCTTACCTCCACGAAACCGACCCGAAAAAAACTGAAATCTAATAATACCAGAAATATATGAGTAAGCTCATCTTAATTACAGGCATAAGTAAAGGTCTAGGTTATGCAATGACCGAGGGTTTTATTAAAGAGGGACATACTGTTATTGGTTGCGCCCGTTCATCAGATGCAATCGATAAAATACGCCAAAAGTTTAGTGCGCCCAATGATTTCACATCTGTAGATGTAGCAAATGAACAGCTTGTAAAAAAATGGGCACTAGACGTACTTCAAAAATATTCTCCGCCAGATATAGTAATAAATAATGCGGCAATTATTAATAACCCAGCACCTTTGTGGGAAATACCATCTGAAGAATTTTCGGATCTAATAGATATCAATATCAAAGGAGTAGCGAATATAATTCGCCATTTCGTACCAGCAATGGTGAAAAACAAACGGGGCATTATTGTTAACTTTAGTTCTGGCTGGGGACGTTCGACTTCAGCACAAGTTGCACCATATTGTGCTTCTAAGTGGGCAATAGAAGGATTAACTCGTTCTTTGGCACAAGAATTGCCAACTGGTATGGCAGCTATACCCCTCAATCCTGGTATCATTCATACAGATATGCTTTCTATTAGCTTTGGAGAAGAAGCTGCTAATTATACACCCGTGTCCGATTGGGTATTGAAAGCTGTTCCGTTTATTCTCAAGTTAAAACCCAAAGATAACGGTATTCCCTTAACCATTTCATGAAATTGGTCATACGTGAATTGTTTTGACTATATATTAACCAATGCAATAGCG
>CAZZZY010001152.1:0-1704 GCA_964658545.1 uncultured Acetobacteraceae bacterium
GACGAACGTTCGTAGTTCGATACTTTCTCGCGGGGGAGCGTTGGCTGGGCTGGTAGGGTCTTCAAAGGCTGTATGGCCCGCAAAGCGGGCGCGTCCGTCTTCTGCGGAGTCGAAGCATTTAATAAATAGTGCTTCGTCTCTGTGCATTTGTGGGAAGTAGAACCATTTATGGTTGGCATTATACGTGACTCCGTATGTCTCACCAACGCGATCGCGGTAGACTAAATCACCAGCTACAATGTCTGTGGGTGCGATACTTTGCGCGTCACACAGTGCTAATGGTGACTCTTGAATTGGTGTTGCAATTCCTCGCCAAACATTGATGATGGCAAATCGTTGTTTTAGTAGCGCATCAATGTCATCTATGCCTTGCGCTGCTAATTCCAAATGGGCGCGAGTATAGCCAGATTTGGCGGTGAAGTCGTTGTGTACGCGCTTGGCGGGTTCTTTAATATTGTTCTCACCTGGTTTGGACTGACTGGCGTTACGCAGGGTGTGATCGAATATCACTACCTTTGTTGCACCTGTCACTTCTTTTAACAATTGCTCGGCTTCTGGATAGTAGACGCGGCGTACTTCGTCTTCATCGTAAAAGTTGCGGACATTAGTATTATGTCCAGTAAAGGCAAAACCTTCTCGATCTAACGAGATGTTCTCTGAGATAGAACGAGCATTGTAAATTGGCAGTTTGTGCGTCTGATAAGTTGCATTCGTGCGGGGAATCCCTGGTGCTGGTTCGTAAGTATAGTTAACAGGTTTTTCTGCCATTGGAACCAGGTAACTGAGGTTAGCTTCTACGTATGGCAGTTTTGCGGAAATCGGTTTGTCTAGAACTTGGTTATTTAAGCTCATAGTTTTTATCCTGATTGTTTGACCCAACTTTTGATAAGGGACTTCCAGAGAATAAATTACTCCATAAAAAACGAAAGACAGCATTCATTTAAGAATGATAATAATTATTTTTTAGGAAATATTTTATTTTTTGTAAGTCTCATTGTTTCCCAGATACCGTTGTAACCGTTGATTTAGAGTTCCTGTATGTAACTCAAATAAATGGTTGTCGTAATCGTAAAAATATAAGGAGCGCCCTTCTCCTTCTACACGACTTCGACCTTCCTTCACATCTAAATCAAGACTACGAACTTTGGCAGTGTAAAGTTCGTAGTCTTCTTCGGTTATTTTAAAAGCCACATGGTTATAAGTTTTTTCTGGTAAAGAATCCCCTTGCATGATGGCAATCCATAAGCCATTTATCAGGAAGAATTTTTCTTTTGAGATGGAGAAAGTTTGCTCACCACTATAATAAATCTCCTCAGCATCAAATATGGATACAAGGAATTTCGTCATCTTCTCCAAGTTTTTGACGATGAATGTGATATGACTAATTCCTTGAATCATTCTTCTTTCTTAGGTTGAGTTAGACTTCGGTAAATAAACACTCTTGCAAGTCATTTTATTTCCAAGGCGACAGATAGATTTCTGTACGCCTTTAGTTCGATTGCATTTCCACTCGGATCACTTAATAGCATCTTTGCTTGCTCTGCGTCGGTATTCACACCAGAAACATTTGGCTTTACCTTGAACTGAACCCTCATTTCATCAAGGCGATTTGCAAGCGTCTCCCAATCACTCCACGCCAAAACAGCACCGAAGTGACGCACGCCATGTTCTTCCATCGGTAAAACCTCAGAGGGTCGTTCATGC
>CAZZZY010001153.1:0-1704 GCA_964658545.1 uncultured Acetobacteraceae bacterium
GATGAGAAAGCGCCTGCTGGGAGAGGAGCATCCCGATGTTGCCACTAGCATAAACAACCTGGCTTGTCTCTACAATAACCAAGGTCAGTATGCGGAAGCGGAACCCTTGTATCAGCAAGCACTGGAAATTGCTTCAAAAAGCTTAGGGATAGATCATCCCAGCACAGCCACTATCCGTAAAAATTTGGAATCCTTACGCGATAATTACTCTTAAAGGCAGTGTAGTAAAAAAAATTATAAATTATCTAGTAGTGCAGCATTACACGTTAGAGCCAAAAGGTTGAATTGGGGACTGTAAAGACCTTAGCAAAGCTAAATTTCTATTTGTTTTAAGCAACGATGAAAAGCTTCCTATCTTTAGCTATATAATAGCTAAATTGAGCGGCGGCAGATAACCTCTGTGACGCTACCAGCAGCTTTCGACTTCCGCTCTAATGCTAGGCACAGGGCTAGTGTAATTGGCAGTAGAATTAAATTATCTGATAGTGTTCCTGTAAGTAATTTTGAAATGCCTCAGCCGCTTTTATTCGCATTGATATTGAATATTTATGCGCTTGACCCAGTTGTGCAAATGTCTGTGTTTCACCGTTTGGGATGAAGATGTTATCCCAACCAAAGCCCAATTCTCCACAGGGACATTCTGCAATTCTACCGATTACAATTCCTTCAAACAATTGAATTAAGTTACCGTAAGAAAAACCAATAACAGATTTTGCTCTCGCGATCCGTTCATTTTTTTTGAAATCTTTCATCATTCGACAAATACCACTGCTACCTACAGTTTCTATAAATTGTTTTGTTAGTCCTCCTGGTAAACCATTCCAACCATCTATCGCCAGTGCAGTCTGCTCAACAAAAAAAGGGGTGCCTGGAGGAAGAATCTTTTTTGCATACTCAATCTTATGACGCACTAGCGACTCTAAAACTACATCTGAGAAATCAGGGACATGAATTTGAGAAAATACTAAGTTTGGAATGTTAAGAAGGTTACAGAATTCCTCTAATTTATTCCTGTTTCCTGATACAAAAACCAAGGAAGATTTCTGGAGTTTAGAAAGTTGACGATTTGGTTGATTGCTTGATGATGAGCTTGCCGAGAGGCGCGAAGGCGATGAGGCTTGAGGTATAACAGTATTAGGTTGACGCATTGACTTATTTTGTTGCCGAGCAAGATGAATCTGCCAAGCACCAATTATCGCAGTGATAACAAGACCTACTATACCAATGATTACTTCAATCCCCATGACTGTTCAGAATAAATTGGCTTAACCTGAAGCTGCTGACAAGATTAACCTAATACCGAACATTCTACAAATAATAGGGGTTACTGCACCGACTTGGAGAAAATATGTGGTAAGAAATTTGTTAACCCCGACCGGGCAACAGCGATAGGCAGCATTGGCTCTCAAAGGCTTTGATAGTCAGGCTTTCATGTCCAAAGTAAGAAACTATTACTGAATCGGCATGGTCAGAGAAACGTTTCCCTGACCATACTTTATTAATCCCAGCCACTTTGTACTGACTGCGATCGCACCATATTCTTAAACTTTGTTAAGTGTGCATCAAACAGTAGTTGGATTGTGCCTGTAGCCCCATCGCGGTTTTTAGCAAGGATAATCTCTGCAATTCCTTTCTCTTGCGTATTTTGGTCGTAATATTCGTCACGATACAACATGATTACTTTGTCCGCGTCCTGCTCAATCC
>CAZZZY010001154.1:0-1697 GCA_964658545.1 uncultured Acetobacteraceae bacterium
TTGGTAATTGGTCATTGGTCATTGGTCAAAAACAAAGGACTAATGACAAAGGACAACATAATAGAAATGGGGCAATTGGAAGATAAAAGTCACTTTGTATGGAATTAAAAGCGTGTGATTGAGGCAGAAGTTCATTTGTCACTACATAACTTTTTGCGATCGCAAGCGGGGTTCCCTTCCTGGCCCCATCATTTGACGATGGCACGGTTGGTAGCACGCGCCTTGCGCCTGGAACGTAGTGCCCTAATTCAAGTAGGAGCAGTTTGTGGCTATCAAGGGCGGTATCGCACCAGTTTTGTAGCATCAGCCCTAATGTGGCATGGCCCTGTAATTATTGTTGCTCAAGAAGCGGTGCAGCAACTTCTACTGCGGGTAGAAATTCCCCGCCTACAGCAGTGGCTACCAGCCAATAAATCGATTAGAACAGGTGACACTTGGCCTAGTGCTGAGTTCCAAGGGCTACTTTTGACCTCCCCAGAAGCTTGGTTAAGAGGACAATTGGCAGGTGGCGATCGCTTTCCCCAAGGCATCCCCACAATTATTGATGGGGTAGATGATCTCGAAGATTGGGTACGTCATCAACTTACCCAAGATATTCAACCCCATGATTGGGAAGAACTCATGCTGGCTTGCCCAAACGAAGCTGAGGCAATTAGCGAAGCACGGATACAACTAACACACGAACTTTTTCAGCATCCTACCAATCCATATCAGTGCTATCTAATTTCCCAGCCAGAAATAGAGATTTTAAGCCGTCTTTATGCTGCTTTAGACCTAACTAACCTCCCAGATACTTGGAAAAATTTCTGGCAGCAATTACAAACCCTTGATGAAAATCTTCCCTCCCCTGCTTCCCCTCCTCTCTTTTGGGCGACTATTGCCCATCGACAAGGTTTATTTTCTTTGCACTATGCCCCAATGGAATTAAGGGGAATCCTCTCACCCTTGTGGCAGCGACAACCAGTAGTTTTAATTGGCAGCGCCATAGAACCGGAAACTGAGGCTCCTCTTTTCCGACAGCGCCTTGGTTTGGATGATTTAACTTGCCTGAAGTTCTCTTCGGAGAGTCAAGCGGAAGCAATTCAACTGTATGTACCCTATAAATTGCCTCTACCTAACACGCCCGAATTTCAAGCGGCATTTATTCACAAAGTCCGCACACTCATTTGTCTCAGTGCTACAGCACCAGGATTAACGGTTGTCTTAGTGGGAGATGTCCCACTCAAGTCTCAAGTGGCGACAATTCTAGCCTCAGAATTTGGTTCGCGGGTGCAAGTAGAAAAAACTTGTTTAGATGAAAATGGTATTTTGATTAGCGGTTGGGAATTTTGGCGAGAACATCAACGAGTCTTGCCAGCACCTCATTTGTTAATTATTGCTACTTTACCTTTACCATCTTTAGAAAATCCCCTAGTAGCTGGTAGGGTAGCTCTTTATAAGCGATCGCATCAAGATTGGTTCCGTTTATATTTATTGCCAGCAGCCTTGAATGAATTACAAAGAGCGATCGCACCAGTCCGAGAAAGTCAAGGTATTGTTGCTTTACTTGATAGTCGCGTAGTTAATCGTAGCTACGGCGCTCAAATTCTCGCTGCCTTAAGTCCTCTCGCCCGCATTAACTATCTCGATCCCAGTCTGTTTACGAATACCGATGAAGAAAATTCCGCTTAAAGTCATTTCCCCATGCCCCATGCCCC
>CAZZZY010001155.1:0-1696 GCA_964658545.1 uncultured Acetobacteraceae bacterium
GGCTAAAGCCGTAACACACCCTACTTTTTGATTTACTTTATAAATGGTCTCTAATCTTCCAGTGATTTGGCTGGTACTTCGACAGCAGTAACATCAATTGTGCCTTCTGGTGTGAAGCGCTGAAAATGACTATTTTGTACTAACAGCGACTCCCCACAGTTAGGACACTGCAACTGACTGTTATTTAAACCCGTAAATTCATATCCACAGACGGGACACTGGTCAGCAACCAAGTTGCGTTGCAGCCACCAGCGAAAGCCAAAAAAAGCTACGATGGGTGCCAAAAACAGCAACCCGACAATAATTAGCAACGAATTAACCAACCAACCCAAGCCCAGTGATGCTAGCAACCAAAAAACTGCCAGCAGGGTGAGCCAAGGCCGGAGATTTAAAAGATTCAATTGAAATGACTTAAAGCTCATTTTTTAAATGTCTTCCTGCTCTCCTTCTAGGATAGCGATTTTAGTCATTTGTTATTGGGACTCAAAACTGAGGATAGAAGCATTTTTTGCAAATGCTGTTGAAAAGCATCTATGCCAAACAAAGCGATCGCTTGTTCTCGCAGCCACTCTCCATCACATCGCTGGTCATCCCCTTGAAGCATTTCTATACAAGCTGCTGCCACAGAATCAGGACTGCGGTGTGGTACTCGCCATCCCAGTTTACCATCCTGTAAGGGGTCAGCGGAGCCATCGTCATCACCAGATAACACCGGCACTCCACAAGCCATTGCTTCCAGATAAACTATGCCAAAGCCTTCTTGTGAAGGCATGATATAGGCATCAGCAAGGCGGTAATGTTCCATTAACTCTTCTGTGGCAACAAAACCAGCAAATACGACGCGATCGCTCACACCTAAATCTTTGGCAAGTTTAGCTAATCGCGGTTGGTCATCACCCCGACCAATTACCAAATATTTCACTTCTGGGAAAATCTGAGCAATTTGTGGTAATGCCCGAATCGTGACATCTACACCTTTGTAAATATCCCCTGACCATAACCGTGCTACTGTCATTAACACCTTAGAACTAGTTAAGCCATACTTCTGGACTAATTCTGGCTGCTTGGAACCAGGAGTAAATTTATCCCCATCAATTGCACAAGGCATCATCTCTACCATTTTGGGGTTTAGACCATTAGCAACACAAGCGCGATCGCGGCTGTAGCGACTAATTGTCCAAATTCTATCTGCTGATGTCAGGGCGCGACGTTCTTGATTTTTGAGCGGTTCCCAGACTTCTTTGCCGTAAGTTAGTACAGTGTAAGGAATCCCCAAAGGCTGACAAAGAGTTTGGATTAATACTGCTAAGTTAATATGACCACAGAAAACTTGCTGCGGACGGTTTTGCAACAGACACTTCAGTAAAGCTGCTGCCATTTGTAGTCTCCCGAAATGAGGAGACTGATTTTTAAAGTAATGAAATTTTAAGTTCTGGTCTTCAAACTGATTTAAACTATCAGAACTATCTCGCAGCAAAAAAACTTCCGCCTTGTAAGCTTGGTTTAATCCCAGATAGGCACGGAAAATATCTTTTATATATGATTGAATGCCACCTTCGTGGGCAAAAATTTCTAAAAACACGAAGACATGGTTAGTTTTTTTGTTAACTTGATCACCTAACTTTAGGTTTTCTGTCACTGTACTGATGTGCATATTAGGTTATGAAAAAAGGCAGGAGGTAGAGGGTAGGGGGGC
>CAZZZY010001156.1:0-1691 GCA_964658545.1 uncultured Acetobacteraceae bacterium
CTCCGCAACCCAACGTTGGCGTGTTGAATGGTCTAAATTTAATATATCGTCTTGTGTCCAATGAAAGTGATAAGCAACAAAAGCTACCTCCTCGTAGAGTTTATTGGAGGGGTAGCACATTACTCCCCCGCGAGTTGAAACTCCACTGAGAATTGATTGTAGCAATGAGGACATTGAGCGGGAATATGTGCATCTCCTTGTTGGTTAACTCGGTTATAAAATTCCCTCAGATAAGCTAAATCAGTAACTGTAAGTCCTTCTAGTAAATTAGTGCTAACTAAAGACAGACTGCCCAAACGAGTAATAACTAGCGACAGCATCACTAAAATCCCATAAGCTGAATTTTCCCGAACTAATGGTTCTTTCTGTGTGGAAATTTCATCTTTTGCAGTGGCTAAACGCATAGTACCATGACGATGTACTCGGTTTTGGGTATCAATCAAGCCACGGGGTAGGGTAAAACTAAATTCAGTGCAAAGAATATGCTTGCGGCGCATAGATTAATAAATTGTGAAGAATGAAATAGTAGAAAATTAGTATTTAGCTGCAAACTAGATTTTCTGAATAATTTTTGGTAGGGTTGACGATGTTTTCTAAGGGAGTATTTTCAGATTCCAAACCGTTGATCTGCCGATAAAAATCTTGGAGAAAACTTAAATCTTGAGCAAAAAAGTTTTCTACTTCTAATGGGGTGATTTCGGTTAATGCTCCCAGTCGAGTAATTACACGAGAAAGAATAATGATTGTTGCATAAGCTGGATTAGACTTAACGCGAGGGTCACGCAAAGGAGAGATTTCATCGATGGCTGTGGATAGACGCATAATTCCTTGACGATGAAGGTTGCCATCAGAGTCTAAATAGCCTTTAGGAAGTGTAAATTCAAATTCTGTTTTAAACATTGTTACCTCTGAACTATTTTACCCTTTTGAATTCTTCAAAAGTAATCTCTAATTCTTCAATTTCTATCTCTGTACTGCGAGCATTAACATCAGTAATTTTGTAACTACTGGGCCAAGCACCAGCTAATTCAAATCTGGAAATTTCTTGGCTGGCTTGGTTGTAAATAGATAATGCAGCAAGTCGGCGCTGCTTTTTCCAGTTTCCTTCCTTGACAGATGAAAACCAATCCCAGAGTTCTTGTGAACTTGTCATGCCTCGACGTAAAGTTAGGTTGCCGTATTTGACATTACCGGGAAGCTTGGTTCTAACTGTTTGACCTTTTTTTGCTTGTCCCCATTGATTGGCGGTAACTTCACAAATTTCAATGGGTGCTTGAGTTTGTTGAAATCCCCGACATTCTAAAAAATGACAATCAATATCTTTTTTAGACCCATCCCCATCCAGTGTTAATCCCAGGTAGAAGCGACAAGCAGTGAGAATTTCCGGAACTTGACTTGTAGACTTTGCTTGTACCACCGTTGAGTTACTCCTGTTGGTAATCGATTTTGGATTTGAGATTTTAAACCTCATCAAGGATAAGCTGTTGCGTATTTAATTTGTATATTGGACGCGGGCAAGATGCCCGCACTACAATAATTTTGCGTTTTCGTGTTATACAATTTAGCTGCACATCAGCTTATGTGACTCGTTCCCAGACTAAATATGGGAACGAGAGTCAAAATTTTTAATTACATAACTCGTTTTATCCCTTCATGAACTAATTCGATAGTTTCATTTGCCATATCACCAC
>CAZZZY010001157.1:0-1690 GCA_964658545.1 uncultured Acetobacteraceae bacterium
TTAGCGCAGCGTTAGCGACGAAGGAGCGTCATTGCGAATTGCGAATTGGTTTCATTACCTCCCTTTCAATTGAAGTTATTGGTAACAAATAGGTTAGTCAATTTAAAAGACAATTTATAAAAATAACTTTTAGGAGTCAAATATATCATTAGAAATAATAAACCTATCAAACTTAAAGATATTTTTTATTAATTAGGAATTTGTTTGTTTTTCATGACAAAAATCCTTTTGACTGAATTTACCTCTGATTGTTGGCACTGTTACAACCCTTGATTTTAAAACCGTCTACTATACCTGAGTACTTTCAAAAAACAGAACTAATTCATCAATAACATAAGTCTCTTAATACTGGAGAGTGACTTGCTGTTATTAAATGAACAATAACTAACAAAGGAAGTAAAAGTTAGCAAAGAAGTAAGGAAAAAAACTTAATCTATTTATTTTTTTCTGCGCCACTAGTTAAGAGGTAATCTATGGTGCGAAACTCAAAGCTAGGGTATAGAACATTCCCTAAGTTTATTCTGCGTCAGTCCGTTGCTATAGGTATAATTGCATCTTTATTGGTTGGCGGAATAAGTTTTTCTATATTAAAACGCTGGCAAAATTATGCAAATCCAGAGACACAAGTGCCAGCAACACAATTGCCACAGTTAAAAACGGTAACAGCTTTAGGGCGGATTGAACCACAAGGAAAGGTAATTAAACTTTCTGCTGCGGTGTCTGCGGAAGGAAGTCGGGTAGAAAAGTTGTTAGTGAAGGAGGGGGATAGGGTAAAAGCAGGACAGGTGATTGCAATTTTAAATAGCCGCGATCGCTTGCAAGCAGAATTAGAAGAGGCACAGGAACAAGTGAAAGTAGCCCAGGCAAACCTAAACCGTACTCAAGCAGGTGCTAAACGCGGTGTAATTGCCGCCCAAAAAGCTGCGATCGCTCGCTTAGAAGCAGAACGCCAAGGTAATACTAATGCCCAAGCAGCAACAATTGAGCGATTCCAAGCCGAAGTGCGTAATGCTCAAGCCGAAGACGAACGCTATCAGCAACTATATCAACAGGGTGCAATCTCCACCTCCCAACGGGATAGCAAGCGTTTAAACTTGGAAACTGCCCAAAAAAGTCTCCAAGAAGCGCAAGCACAGTTAAACCTTACCCAATCAACTAGCCAGCAGCAGGTAAAAGAAGCTACGGCAACTCTTGATGAAATTGCAGAGGTGCGAGGAGTGGATGTAGAAGTTGCCCAAGCAGAAGTAAATCGGGCTGTAGCAGCCATGAATTTAGCAAAAGTCAATCTCAAACAAGCCCAAGTGCGATCGCCCCAAAATGGACAGGTATTTGAGATTCATACCCATCCTGGCGAATTAGTCTCAAATGATGGCATTGCTGATATCGGACAAACTAGCCAGATGTATGTCATAGCCGAAGTCTACGAAAGCGATATTGGCAAAGTGCATTCCGGCCAGCAAGTACAAGTATTTGGTGATTACCTCCCCATTGAATTGCAGGGAATCGTAGATCGCAAAGGCTTGCAAGTGCGACGGCAGAATGTGATTAACACAGATCCCGTCAGCAATATCGACAACAGAGTAGTAGAAGTCCATATCCGACTAGATGAAGCCTCCAGCCAAAAAGCTGCCACCTTAACCAATATGCAAGTTAAGGCAGTAATTGAATTGTGAAATGGGCATGGGGCATT
>CAZZZY010001158.1:0-1684 GCA_964658545.1 uncultured Acetobacteraceae bacterium
ATGATTTGTATCAATAATTTCGTTAAATGGTATTACGCTGGTCGCTCACGATATGGGCGCGCCGCCAGCTCTCCTTTGGGGTAGCGATCGCTTCCCTCGCCTCTCCCGGAAAAAATAGTTATTTTGTACTATATTTGGAATTTCAAAATGGGGGTTAATACTCTATTTATTTCAAAATGAGAATTGCTGCCGTAAACGTCGCCCCAAAATTTACCCCTTGATGACCAAGCCCCGGTATGAATTACGTAAGCAGTTGCAAACTGCTTAACCCGCAAGTGTTTCAGCTTTACAAGCGTGCCATTCATTCAATGTGCAACTGCACCAGAACCCGACTTGACCTTTTTACAGAAAAATAAAGCAATACCACTTAACAACAAAGCAATCGCAATAAAATAAAAGCAATCGTTGAAAGCAATCACATAGGCTTCGCGTTGGATGGTATTGGCGATGTCTTTTAGCGCTTGATTGTGAGCAGTATTAGGATCGGTTCCATGACTAATAAAGTATTGAGTCAATTGCTCGATCCGCTGTTGGGTTTGGGGACTATATGAAGTCACCAATTCACCAAGTCGCTCAGAGTGAAATTGCTCTCGTCTGGTCAAAAGTGTTTTTAGAGCAGCAATCCCTACCGATCCGCCCATGTTGCGCATCATGTTAAACAAACTTGAGGCAGACGCTGCCTGTTGTGGTTCAATATTAGCTGTGGCAATAGTCGTCAGTGGTAAAATCATCATCGGTTGTCCTAAAGCCCGGACTAGCTGTGACCATCGCAGTTGTTGACTTCCTGTATCGTGGTTCATATTCGAGTTCATAAAACAACTGACCGCAAACAGGCTAAACCCGACTGCTGCTATAAAGCGAATATCAACGCGCTGTGTTAGTTTTGGCACGAATGGGATCAAGATTAACTGTGGGAAACCCGACCAAGCGATTACCTCACCAATTTGTAAGGGGCTGTAATCTTTAATCAAACCAAGATACAACGGTACAAGATATATTGTGCCATATAGACCTAGTCCAAGTGCTAACCCCGCCACACTGGTGATCGCAAAGTTGCGGCGCTTCAACAAGCGCAGATTAATAAAGGGCTGCTTTCGAGTCAGTTCGATCCAGATGAACAGGGCGATAAAAATCACTGCTACCACAGTTAATTGCTGAATCGCCTTGGAACCAAACCAGTCGTATTCTTGTCCTTGTTCTAGAACTACTTCCAACGCTCCAAGACCGATCGCCATGCTCAAGATTCCCCACCAATCGCCATCCTTTAATAGTTCCAGTTGCGTTGGTTGAGCATCAATGGCGTACAAAACTACAGCGATGAGGAGTAGCCCAGGAACTATGTTTAAGTAGAAGTTGTATTCCCAGCCGAGGTTATCTGTTAGCCAACCCCCAATTGTGGGACCAATTGATGGCGCAATAGTGGCTGTTATGGAAAATAGCGCCAGCCCGATTGGTTGTTTAGCTTTTGGTAAGGTTTTGAGTACAATGGTCAAGGACATAGGAATCAGTACACCACCAGTAAATCCTTGTCCAGCGCGAAACAAAATCATCTCACCTAGATTCGCAGACCAAGCACAGAAGATGGAAAAGAACAGAAATAAGATGGAATTACAGACCAAATACCACCGCACAGAAAACACTTGCGATAGCCAGCCAGTCAGAGGAATGGTAACAATTTCCGCCA
>CAZZZY010001159.1:0-1680 GCA_964658545.1 uncultured Acetobacteraceae bacterium
GATGAGGGGGATGAGGGAGATGAGGGGGAAAGCCAAAATATGCGGTAGCCTACGGGTGGAATTTCGGTGGCGAGAAATAGTAGGGTTGATGGTTCAGATAATTGGGAGACAAGCTGGTTTCCAGAAGCATCGTAAATCTGCCATTCCTCTGGCGTGGGTAAGGCTACAGAGACTACCTCAGAACGTTGCCAATTGAGAGAATTGAAAACAAAAATAGGCAAACTATCGGGTTTTGGTGGTTCTGATAGGGTAATGTGAGATGCGATCGCTAAAAGTGATTCCTGTAATATCTTCCTTCCGATTTGTTCCACTTGCTGCCACTGGGGTAACGCATCTGTATAAACTTGGGTAATTGAAGAACCAGGTAAAATATCATGAAACTGTTGAAATAACACCTGCTTCCAAGCTGCTTCAATTTCTGCTTTGGGATATGTCACACCACAGCTTACGCTTGCTAAAGTAGCAAATAGTTCAGCTTGATACAATAAATTTTCACAACGACGATTCCAGCGTTTTTGATCTGCATGGGTAGTGTAGCAACCGCGGTGGAATTCTAAGTATAGTTCGTCATTCCAAGTAGGGAAGGAAGAGGGAGACCTCCTGACTCCTTTACTAATCTCCTGTAAATACTTTTCAGCCGTCGTGAATTCCAAGTCTGGGAACAAAGGCGACTTTTGCCAGCGTTGGGCAATTTCTAACATATCACGAGTGGGGCCGCCGCCGTGATCGCCGACACCGGGAAGCCAGAGGCATTCTGATAAACTAGTTTGGGATTGCCATTCAAAAGCGTAAGATGCCATTTTAACTGGGTCAATACTTTCACCCATAGGTGCAGACATCAAACTAAAGACTTCGCTGCCATCAGGCGATCGCCACCAAAAAGCCCCATAATCAAATTTGGTAGTATCATTCCACCGCAACTTCTGGGTGACAAAATACTCAATTCCGGCATTAGCGAAAAACTGCGGTAGAGTTGCACAGAAACCAAAACTATCTGGAACCCATACCACCGTTGAAAGCTTACCAAACTTTTCCTGGATGTAGCGTTGACCATACAATAGCTGACGGACTATTGATTCACCAGCAATTAAATTGAGTTCTGGTTCCACCCACATCCCACCGACAACTTCCCATCTTCCAGCAGCTACCTGTGCTTGAATCGCCTGAAATAAATCCGGGCGATGTTCCTCAATCCAAGCATAAAGTGCGGGAGTCGAATGGCAGAAAATCAACTCAGGAAAATCTTCTTGTAACTTCAGAACCGACTCAAAAGTATTTTGTGCCGCATTCCAAGTTTCACTCACAGGCCATAGCCATGCTAAATCTAAATGAGCATGACCTAACAGGAAAATTTGAGATTTTGGACTTTCCTGCGGAACGCTACGCGTAGCTTGCTTCCACGTAGTGGTACGGCTTCTCTCAGTCGAACGATTTTGGATGTTGGATTGAATTAAATTTTGACGGAGAGACAAAAAAGATTTTACCAACTCTCCCTTCTCATCCTCCGTGTCCTCTGCGCCTCTGCGGTTCGTAACCTCCCCCACCATCGCCGCCAAAACATCCAACTTCTCCGGCGCAAACCTTTCCAAATAAAGCTGCAACACAGCTAACTCATCAGCGACAAAACCAGGATCGGGATTATTATCAATAATAGATTCATAAACTAGGAGCGATCGCACT
>CAZZZY010001160.1:0-1676 GCA_964658545.1 uncultured Acetobacteraceae bacterium
TTTGCCTTTTTACTTTTGCCAAGTTGTACTAGTTTCCAACTTCATCACTCTACCCATATGTGTCACTTTGCCACGCTGTCTTAAAAGAATGAGATCGCTTTTCTCTGGTTTAAGGGCGTTATTTGCTTGTTCTTTTTTCCAATTTAATGGAAAAATATTTGAATCTGGGTCAATATTTTGATATGCCCAATATTTATCATTACCCTGATGATTTACGTTTTTAGTCCACTTTAATTCTGTCAAATCCATACATTGTTTTCCTCTCTGCGTTCTCTGTGCCTCTGCGGTTTAAAAGTAATTTATTGAACCACAGAGGCGCAGAGAACACAGAGAAAAGAGGAATTATTGTCCAACAATTTTATTCCCGTTGAAAGGGCTAGTCCTATGTTTATAAATAGTTTAGAAGCATTATTCACCCTGTACTGGATGCTGCCCATAATAGGGCAAAGCCTCTGACCAATTAGGACGCTTGCCCTCTTGCCAATCAAAATTAGCTAGTTCCAAAATACTTGTCACCGTCGCTGCTAACCCCGATTGGGCGTGAATTAGCTGATAATCAGTGTTCCAATTCGCTAAAGTTTCCTGCCATACTTCTGGTGTGAATACTCTATCTGGCAAAGATGCTCTTAGTTTAGAAGCATTTGGTTCAAACTGATAAATAGCAGCAAAAATTTGACCTCGTTGTGCTGGCATTTCTACAGCCAGAGTTTTGAGATTGTGACTTTTGCCTGCTTCTGACCAGGCGATCGCAGCCAAAGTTGAAATTGCAAATACCGGAATATCTAACTGTTGCCCTAAAGTTCGAGCCGTGACAACGCCAATCCTAGTTCCGGTAAAACCGCCAGGGCCTTTTGCAACTGCGATAAAGGATAAATCTGCCCAAGTTTGTGGTTTGATAAACTCAATTAAATATTGATGTACTAAGCTAGATAAATCACGCCCCAAATTCCAAACTTGAGAGCGAGTTTCACCAGCAAAATTACTAATTGCCAAACCCAATTCGGGAGTAGTGGTGTGTAGTGCTAAGGCGTATTGATTTATTGCAAGCCCTTTTAGTTCCGTTGTCAAAGTTACTTCAAATATGTATTTTTATAGAGTTAACGTGATTTATTTATTCAAGCATATAATGTAGCGGTTCTCAAATAAAAAATTAAGTCCGTAGGCGAGAATAAATCAAACTAGATTAAGTAATGTAAAAATCTTGAGATTAGTTTGTAGTGATCTGGCTCCAGCCTTCATTTGAACGCGAACAGCGTCTCGCAGAGAGGACTAAAGTGCTAACTACAAACCTTTAATTATTTACGCCGCTCTATTTATGGGTATTTATGGGCGTAAATCTAATTGAACAGCATGATTGAACAATTTTGGCGACGCCGAATAGCCCGTCGTAGAGATCGCTCAACACCACTGATGAGCAGCTTGATTCATTATGTCCCCTCTACACAAATGATATTCACATCAATTTTAAGCTAAAATTCACGATGTAAGAGCTTTTATGGACTTCTCAAACACCCTTATCAGTTCATCCTTGTACAGCTTGGCAAAAATCCAGCTACCATCTCAATTAAGCAGACTTGGCGTTTAAGTCTAACCAGAAAATAAGGGTCAAAATCCCCTTGTTATACCAATTCACAAAAACTCTGATACAGATAGGTTTCTCGTAAGGGCATGGCAAT
>CAZZZY010001161.1:0-1665 GCA_964658545.1 uncultured Acetobacteraceae bacterium
TGTGCAAAAACCGGAAAACCCTCTTTCCCCCAGCAAGAACTGCGGTCTTTATGATAAGTCCTTAAACGGACATGATATGAGAGGCTTCTTTTTCAGTAAGCTAACCTATAAAATGAGGTAAAAATCAAAGAGCATCAACAACACCCATGTACGTACTAATAGGTGGAGGCGGCTTAGTGGGGTTAAGTTTAGCCCAAAAACTGGTAGAACTAGGACATACTGTTGCCGTAATTGACATTGATCCTATCGCTTGCCGCTACGCCCGTGAACAAGTAGGAGCAATGGCCTTTGAAGGAAGTGCTGTCAGTACAGAAGTATTACTGGAAGCTGGGATTCGGAAAGCCGGCTCCTTGGCAGCTGCCCTGAGAAGTGATGCTTTAAACTTAGCAATGGTAACTCTTGCGAAACATTATGGTGTTCCCCACCTTGTAAGTCGGATGCGCCACCCCGATTTTGCCGAACCACTACGGATAGCTGGAGCCAACCATATCATCAGTACTGTTGAACTAGCAGTTTCAACAATGGTGAATGCCATAGAATATCCCCAAGTAGAATCAATGATGCATTTTGAGCAGGGACAGATTGAGGTTCTGAAGCTTTCCATTCCAAACAATTGCTATGTTGCTGGTCGTAGCGTTGCCGAAATCGCTCAAGATTCCCGATTTCCTGGCGGTTCGCTAATTATTGGCTATCAACCCCATCCCCACGAAGATTTGATGATTCCTAACGGCAGTACAATACTGGAACCTCATTCAACAGTGCTGATTGTGACTAAGCCAGGATCTTTACACCAAGTCATTGATTTTATTCAACAAAGATGTTGAGCGCAGTCTCAACCTCAAGTCTTGATGAGGTGGGGCCGATACCTCGTTTTAATTTTTCTCTGATGGTATGAAACCACCCTGCTCCCCGCTCTTCGAGAGGGGGCTATGATCTACCTTATGTGATTAAGAAATGCTATACTACAAACCCTCAAAACTCACTTGACAAAGTACTACAGATGTATAGAAGATAGGTGCAAATAGTTTTGATGAAGCCTTATCCACATATTTACTTAGCGATCGCTCTTATTTTTCTTGTATCTTGTCAATCAACAAATATTCTACCGAAATCACAACCTGATGCTACTCAACCAACCCCAGCTCAAAAAATAGTGACGCTGGATAAGAATTTTAAGATAGCAAGGGGTCAAACTGTTTATGTTCCTGTCTATTCTCATATCTATCATTACAATCGGCAAGAGATTTTCGAGTTAGCAGTTACGCTTAGTATTCGGAATACAGATTTGACTAATCCGATCATCATTACTTCTGCACGCTACTATAACTCAGAGGGGAAATTAGTTAAACAGTATTTGGAACGCCCTATTCAACTTGATGCACTAGCTTCTACAGCTTTTTTTGTGAATAGGAATGACACCAGTGGAGGTTTAGGAGCAAACTTTATTGTCGAATGGGTAGCTCAAACAGAAATATCTGAGCCTGTAGTGGAAGCAGTGATGATTGGTACTGACTTTCAGCAAGGAATTTCTTTTGTCAGTCCTGGTAAAGTGATTAAAAACCAAAATAATTATAAGCGATCGCCTTAGAGGATGTTTGAAAAGTGGTTTGTTGTGCTTTTAATCGAATTATTACCCCCCTTAATCCCCCCGATATATTGGGGGGA
>CAZZZY010001162.1:0-1657 GCA_964658545.1 uncultured Acetobacteraceae bacterium
TCAATATCAGCCAGGATTGGGAGCAGAGGTAGTTGGTGGCTGGTGGTATCCTGAAGACGCACAAGTTGATAATAAAGCTCTAGCTCATGTCTTGCGGACGGCGGCTGAATCTGTTGGTGTTGAACTCAAAGACGGTATTACGGTAGAAGGATTTTTACAGCAACAAGGACAAGTGGTTGGCGTGCAAACAAATGCTGGGATAATTCGTGCCGCGCACTATGTTTTAGCTTCCGGTGCTTGGGCAAATGAGTTATTACCGCTACCCGTGCTACCCAGAAAAGGACAAATGCTGAGTGTGCGGATACCAGAATTTGCGCCGGAATTACCCTTGAAGCGGGTTTTGTTTGGGCAGAATATTTACATCGTACCAAGACGCGATCGCCTCATTATTGGGGCAACCACCGAAGACGTTGGCTTCACCCCCAATAACACCCCAGACGGCATTCAAAAATTATTACAAGCTGCCATCCGGCTGTATCCCCAATTAAAGCATTATCCCATCCAAGAATTCTGGTGGGGATTTCGCCCAGCCACCCCCGACGAGTTACCCATCCTTGGCACTAGCCACTGTCAAAATTTAACCCTTGCTACAGGTCATTATCGTAACGGGATTCTACTGACACCCGTAACAGCCATACTGATTGCCGATTTAATCTTAGAACAAAAGTCTGATCCCCTACTTGCTGATTTTCACTATTCGCGCTTCCAAACCCCAATGCTGACTCATTCTGCCAATTTCTCCAACGGGCATCATCCTGCTATATCCCCACTCCCCATTCAAGACTCCCCGCTCATTATTGCTGGCAAAACCTTTCAATCCCGCTTGATGACGGGAACTGGTAAGTATCGCAGCATCGAAGAAATGCAGCAAAGTGTCGCCGCCAGTGATTGCCAGATTGTCACCGTGGCAGTACGACGCGTACAAACCAAAGCCCCCGGACATGAAGGTTTAGCTGAAGCCTTGGATTGGACAAAAATTTGGATGTTACCCAATACCGCAGGTTGCCAAACTGCTGAAGAGGCGATTCGGGTGGCGCGTTTGGGACGAGAAATGGCGAAATTGTTAGGGCAGGAAGATAATAATTTTGTGAAGTTAGAAGTAATACCCGATCTTAAGTATTTACTCCCAGATCCAATTGGAACGTTGCAAGCCGCAGAACAATTAGTGAAAGAAGGCTTTGCAGTATTGCCTTATATAAACGCTGACCCCATGTTAGCCAAGCGTTTAGAAGAAGTAGGCTGTGCGACAGTAATGCCTTTAGCATCCCCCATTGGTTCTGGACAAGGGCTAAAAACAACCGCCAACATCCAAATCATCATCGAAAATGCGGGTGTACCGGTGGTGGTAGATGCTGGCATTGGTTCACCCTCAGAAGCAGCCCAAGCTATGGAATTGGGAGCAGATGTTTTGTTAATTAATAGTGCGATCGCACTTTCTCCAAACCCAGCAGCAATGGCTCGTGCCATGAATTTAGCAACAGTTGCCGGTCGTTTAGCATACCTTGCCGGTAGGATGCCCATCAAAGATTATGCCAGTCCTAGTTCACCTCTGACTGGGACAATTACTAGTTAGGGAATGGGGAATGGGGAATGTATGGATAAGGGAGATAAGAGAGTATTTATAAAGTAAAAATAAAATTCTTGTAGGGTGTGTTAG
>CAZZZY010001163.1:0-1655 GCA_964658545.1 uncultured Acetobacteraceae bacterium
TTTGCCTTTTTACTTTTGCCTTGTTGTACTAGTCGTGTTTCCTGTTGGAAGTAGATGTTGTTGAAAACCATAAACTTGGGGAAACCCGCCAGGGACTTATGGGGTAGAAGAGAAGGGAGAATGATTTCTAACTGTAATTTAGTGAACTGGTATTAACTCTAATAACGGAGGTGTATTACATTGGCGATGATCTGAAAATTTAACTAGATTGAGGGCAAAGACGGTTTTGTGGCTTGCCATAGGTATGATTTGTTGGGCAGCAAAAAATACCTGTTGGGATTATAGCCATTACATAATAATACTTGAAGAGAATTTTAGAATCAACTGGACACTTATTCAACTGGATACTCATCCTACACTGTTAGATGAAAGTCGGTGTCAGTGAACCACGTAAACTAAGCAAACCAAGTGAAAAGTGTCATAAATAACCCGATCAAATTTAGGAAAGTTTGATTTATTAAGCTTTTGAGTATTTTTTTGCCAAAATAGGGCGGGCAAGATACCCACCCTACAGGAGTTTCATTTATATATGGTATGAAATTATAGTATTTTCAGTTTATCTAATCCTTAATTACCGTTTATACACTCGAAACAGATTTTGTTAGCATTGGTATAGGGTATAAAGTAACAGTGATTTTACTTAAAACTTTCCTGTTTCGATTTGTGAAGCTTGATGATAAAGTAAAAAGCTTTAAATTCCGAGTTCGGAAGCTCGATGATGGAGGCTGATCAAATTTAAGATGAGAGGGTCAAACAATTGTAGATTGCCGATAGCGTAGCGTTAGCGACGTAGGAGCGTCTTGTAGATTTGAGATTGACTGCACCTACAAGAGATGCAGCTTCTCTGATTTGAGATTGACGATTTTAGATTTATTCCGCCCACTTTCCTGCTGGGCTTGTACCAAAAACATTCAATCTCCAATCTGCGATCTTCAATCTCCAATCTTCTCGGTCAATTTTGATTTGAGCTTACCATCTTCCATGTGAACGATGCGATCGGCAATATCTAGGATGCGGTTGTCATGAGTAACCATCAAGATGGTACAGCTTTGTTCTTTTGCCAGTTTTTGCATGAGATTGACTACATCTCGTCCCGATTGGCTGTCAAGGGCGGCAGTGGGTTCATCCGCTAGGATTATTTGAGGATGACTGACTAAGGCGCGAGCGATCGCTACTCTTTGTTTTTGTCCCCCAGACAGTTTATCAGGATAGTAATGCAAATGATTTCCTAATCCTACCTGTTCTAACATCTGGGCTGACCTAGCTAGCATCTTTTTTAACCCAAGATGTTTGTGCAATTCCAAAGCCATTTTGACGTTTTGGAGTGCCGTTAAACTACCATGTAAGTTATGTGCTTGGAAAATATAACCGTTATGCCGTCGCGCCTGCACTAATTTTTCAGCACTAGCACCACAAAGTTCTCCCCCCAACACCCGCAAACTACCAGATTGGGCAGAACGCAATCCACCTACTAAGGTCAGTAAGGTAGTCTTTCCAGAACCAGAGGGCCCGGTCATAATAATAATTTCACCAGCGTTAATCTCTAAGTTGATGTTAGATAGAACTTGCTTACGGAGTGAACTGTGACCAAAGTGGTGGTCGAGATTCTGGATGGAGATGACGGGAAGCATATTTGGGAATTGGGAATTGGGAAT
>CAZZZY010001164.1:0-1649 GCA_964658545.1 uncultured Acetobacteraceae bacterium
AACGCTGATTTTGTAGGATGTCTAGCGATTTTAAATGGGTGGCTTATTTCCGCCAAGCTGTACTAGTACCGTGCGGCGTAAATACACAGACCATTTTTAAGCCTTGTATTTCACCGAATTTTCATAGCTTTTAATGGTCTGCTTACTTCCGCCAAGCTGTACTAGTACTGTGTCAAGCTAGTTTTGAGGGTTTGTAGTAAGCACTTTAGTGCTTAGAATATAAGGACTGTTTTCGTAATGCCCAGTACCCAGTACCCAATCCCAAAGCGGCTGTTATTCATCTTCATCGGGTTCTAAATCGTCGGCTGTCAGTTCTTGATGGGGGATGGCGGCGATAATCGCATCTATTACTTTGGATACTTGTAATATCTCAATATTCAAGTCGGGAAATTTTGTCCCTTTTGGCACGATCGCTCTTTTAAATCCCAACTTAGCAGCTTCCTTCAACCGCAGTTCCATTTGGGAAACCGATCGTACTTGTCCGCCTAAGCCAACTTCACCGATTAATACTGTACCGGGATCAACAATGCGATCGCGGAAACTAGCAACGATCGCGATCGCAATTCCTAAATCTACCGCAGGTTCTTCCACATTCAACCCACCCGCAGAAGCAACGTAGGAATCTAACTTAGACATGGGAATTCCCACCCGTTTTTCTAAGACGGCAAGAATTTGCACTAAGCGGTTGTAATCTACTCCAGTCCCAGCCCGACGGGGTGAAGGGTAGCTGGTGGGACTTACAAGGGCTTGCAATTCCACAACTATGGGGCGAGTGCCTTCGCAAGCAACGACAATCGCCGTACCAGGAGCGGGATCGTCACGGTTGCCTAAAAATAGCTCTGAGGGATTGGAGACTTCCCGCAGTCCGTCGGCCACCATTTCAAAAATGCCGATTTCGTGAGTTGCACCGAAGCGGTTTTTCACTGTCCGTAATAATCGATGGGAGGCAAAGCGATCGCCTTCAAAATACAATACTGTATCGACTAAATGTTCTAAGACTTTTGGCCCGGCGATCGCTCCTTCTTTGGTAACGTGTCCCACAATCAACATGGTGACATCTTCGTGCTTCGCCACCTTCATCAATGCTGCTGTACATTCCCGCACCTGAGCCACCGAACCAGGTGCAGAAGTCAGCGCCGGGAAAAACACCGTTTGGATACTATCAATCACTGCCACATTTGGTTTTAGAGAATCTATTTCCCGTAAAATTTCTTCTAAATCTGTTTCAGGTAGTACATATAAATCTGCACCTATACTATCAGGATCGATGGGTAGTGTCGTATCTGCTACTACTGTTACCTCCTCCTCATTCACCACACTTAGGGGTTTTGATACTCCCAAACGAGAAGCTCGTAATTTTACCTGCTGTCCCGATTCTTCACCAGTTACGTAAAGGATGCGATATTTCTGTGCTAATTGATTTGATACTTGCAACAATAAAGTCGATTTACCAATACCGGGATCGCCACCAATCAGCACCATAGAACCGGGGACAACTCCACCACCAAGTACCCGATCCAATTCTCCATAACCAGACTCCCAACGGGCAATTTGGCGATCGGTAATTTGGTCAAATGTTAAGGAGGCTCGCGCTTTAGCTGGTTTAGCGTGAGATTTACCATTGCTTTGAGTTGATTGCCAACTACTCA
>CAZZZY010001165.1:0-1648 GCA_964658545.1 uncultured Acetobacteraceae bacterium
CTAATAACTAAAAAATGAACTTTATATCAATTTTCTATGGGCTGTTCTTGTTGAGTGTTTTAGGAATTTACTGGTCTTTAGCACAACAAAAATGGCGATTGTGGACGCTGCTAATTGCTAGTTTGGTTTTCTACGCATCTTTGAACATCCAGTACATACCATTACTATTAGCATTAACCTTTATTAATTTCCGCGTGGGGCTGGAGATTGGAAAAAACACATCACCAGGAAAACATTCTCTTGACTGGCGAATTTCTAATGAAGAGTGGCAGTTTGCCCAAGGCGACTGGAATCTTCGTCGTCTAAAACTTCTGTGGCTGGGGATAACTTTAAATGTTTTATTGTTATTAGTTTTTAAGTATTTTACCCCTTTATTTAAGTTTGTTTTTAATATACAAACAAACTCACCAGATAGCTCTTTTAAATTGATTGCACCCTTGGGAATTTCATTTTTCACCTTTGAATGCATTTCTTATTTAATAGATGTCTATCGTGGTGCCCC
This sequence comes from uncultured Acetobacteraceae bacterium, assembly GCA_964658545.1. Classification (GTDB taxonomy): domain Bacteria; phylum Cyanobacteriota; class Cyanobacteriia; order Cyanobacteriales; family Nostocaceae; genus Nostoc. The sequence goes on from CAZZZY010001165.1 coordinate 503, forward strand.
TGCTACTGAGCAGTTTCTTAAATTTGCCACCTACAAATTATTTTTCGCCAAACTTATTTCTGGCCCGATTACGCGCTACCACAACTTAGCAAATCAATTCAATACGCTAGACTTTCCCAGCGCTGATAGAGTCGCAGAGGCGCTGTGGTTAATTGCTAGAGGCGCAGTCAAAAAAGGTATTTTTGCAGACCACCTGGGAATTTTCGTCGATTTATGTTTTGGTAATTTACAACGGGCTGGTAGTACTGACCTCTGGTTAGCTACATTCGCCTACGGCTTGCAGTTATATCTAGATTTCAACGGTTACGTAGACATTGCCCGTGGTAGTGCTTTGCTTTTCGGCTTAGTTCTACCTGAAAATTTTGACTTTCCCTATTTCAGCACCAGTATTGGAGAATTTTGGCGGCGCTGGCACATGACTCTAGGAGATTGGCTACGTAACTATGTCTACTTTCCTTTGGGTGGTTCCCGTCGGGGTTTAGTCCGTACCTGCTGGAATTTATTTATTGTGATGCTAATCGCGGGTATCTGGCATGGGGCTGCTTTGGGTTATGTAGTTTGGGGCATATTCCACGGTTTAGCTTTGGTGGTTCATCGACTTACAGATGCTATGAGCGATCGCTTTGAAAATCTAGAACATTTCTGGCAAAATCCTCTAGGTATCTTTGTAGCTTGGTTATTGACCCAACTGATGGTTTTTACCTCTTGGATTTGGTTCCGTCTACCTAATCTCCAAGACTCTTCTTTAGTGATTCGACACCTTTTGGGTTATCCTGCTGACGCGCAGTTTGCTGAAAAGGTTTATGTAGAAGCCTTAAATATCAGCCAATACCAACTCACTTGGGTACTTCTAGCTTTAGCGGGGATGATGGCTATAGTCTATACCTTCAAGCGAATGCTGAAGTTAGAGTTAAACTGGCCCCTTAAGCTTGTCTTCGTCCCCCTATGTTTCTACGCTGTTTGGTTATTAGCTCCTGAAGGCAGTTTGCCCTACATCTACTTTGATTTTTAACTAAAACAGCAGAAGTCTCACACTGAAATTGTACTCAATTCAGTGTCGTGATGAATGCGCGTGAGTGATAGCGAAGCGGTAGCGAGTCAGACGCTCCTACGTCGCTAACGCTACGCTATCGAGCGTCGGAATTG
>CAZZZY010001166.1:0-1631 GCA_964658545.1 uncultured Acetobacteraceae bacterium
AGACGCAGAGTACACAGAGAGAAGAAAAAAACGCTTAACCCAAGCGTATTGCCTTCATACTCTTTTTTTGGCGAAGGTATTGAATATTATACTTAATAAGCTGAAGCAATTAATTGATTATTTTATCAACTAATAATCAAAATTCAGACATCATATCTTGTCCTACAAAATACGGGATATATGTAATATTTAATAACTTTATTTGCAATCATCAGGGTTTTGAGGCTTTCTGTGATGGGCTATCAGCTGTCGTTTTACGCAATGAACTACGACTTACACACTGTACAAATGAAACGTCATGTGTATTCAGTTTTAAATAGCTGAATTTTCCATGAATCCTCTGTAATTCTATATTATTCGTCACTAAACGCTGACAAAAAATTAAAATAATTGCTAATATTTGTCATTCTCATATATAGTAATACTCAGTAAAAAATGTGGAATGTGGGTTACAGATAATCTTCGGTGTGTGAGGATTCCAATTCATGATGAGTGCTGTTCGTGGTTATTTTCTTATAAGTCCGGCAATTCTAGTGATATTTATTGCCTTCAATTCTTCCAGCCAAGCTACTGTTCCAACTCAAATTGACAGACAACAACAATCCAGGGAGCAAGCAGATGCCCCATCTCAACCATTAACTCAGGTAAATTCGGCTTCTGAGTCTTCGGATGTAAAACCTACAGACTGGGCTTTTCTTGCACTGCAATCTTTGGTAAAAAACTATGGCTGTGCAGGATACCCAAATGCTAAATTTCCTGGTAATCAGTCAATAACACGTGATGAATTTGCTCATGCTCTAAATGCTTGCTTGAATCGCGTCAATGAATTGCTTGCAAGCACAGCTGATTCAGGTGCCGTAAAAAAAGAAGATTTAGTCAATATCAAAAAATTACAACAAGCATTTAAGGTCGAATTAGCAAAACTTTGGGAGCATGATGCTGTGGCAGCAAATCAATCTTCTCCCACAACCAAAGCTACTGCTGATCACCCGCCAGAGCCAAACCCCAAACCCGATGAAACGAAAAAACAGGTTGCCGAGGACTCGAATGCTCACATTCAGTCTCCGGTAACTAAACTCGCAGCCAAAACGGAAACGGTGGCAGTACCAGTACCAGGTACAGTCAAGATATCTGCTGATAAATTGCAGCCTAGTTCTCCAACTTCAGACTCACCAGTCTCTCAAGCACCTGCGATTGTGCCGCCTGCAACCCCGACTCCGGCGAAAAAACCGAAATATAAGTTTAGCTATTTGGGGATAGGGGTGAACTTCGGATCTGGTGGTCAGACTAGTGCTTTGGGCGCAACTAGCTTTGCCGCATTTAGCAAATTTGCCCTTAGTCCTTCTTTTTCCATCCGACCGGCTCTTTTGGTCAACCAAAATCAAACAGTTTTGTTACCCATCACCTATAACTTTCCCATCTCAGGACCAGGACATATTGATCCCTATATTGGTTTGGGAATGCAGTCATCATCGCCATTTTCCTCAGCGTTTACAAAGAGTGATTTGTTGCTCACAGGCGGTATCGACTATCCGATCAATTCTCACCTGGCGCTGACGGCGGGAGTGAATCTGGGAACATTCAACAGCTCTGGTGTTGGTGGTTTGCTGGGGCTTGCCTATATCTTCAAC
>CAZZZY010001167.1:0-1621 GCA_964658545.1 uncultured Acetobacteraceae bacterium
TACCATCTTAATTTTCTTAGCGATCGCTAATTTCTTATTGCAAACTTTCCGCCGTGTCTCTAGCGGTGAAACTGGAGAAGCAGATTACAGCAGTAACTCTCCTGTTTCTGTAACTCGTTTGCAAGTAGGTTTATTAGCTCAAGCCCGTGAATTGCAAAATGAACTCAACCATATTGCCGAAACTGCCGATACTAACACCCCAGAGGGGAGAGCAGAAATTCTGCAAGAAGCCAGCCTAGCTTTACTCCGTCATCCCGAATACTTTGTATATGCAGGTGGTGGCACTCAACAAGCCAGTTTAAATTCGGCTGAAAGTCAGTTTAATCGGCTGTCACTGGCAGAACGCAGCAAGTTTAGCGAAGAAACTCTTTCTAATGTCAACAACCAGCTAAAAGCGGCTCTTGCCAAAGATGCTTTACCACAGGCTGCTGAACTAGACAACCCCACCCGCCTATTTACTGAAGGTCCTGGAGAATATATTATCGTCACCTTGCTGGCGGCGACACTAGGCAAGTTTGAAATCCCCACAGCGATTAACAGTGCTGATGATTTGCGTCAAGCTTTGCGCCAAATTGGTAGCATCCCTAGTGAAAAACTTCTCGCAATTGAAGTTCTTTGGACTCCGCAAGCTGAAAATGATACCCTAACATCTGATGATGTACTGGTAAATTATCCTGATTTGAGACTTGTTTAACGGATCGCGAAAGTCCCCACCCTCAACTCTTAGTAGGGTGGAGATGAGATGAATTTTTGGTGCTAAGAAATGACTTGACATTTTGGCGCATGAGGACAATAAATAACTAAAAAACCGCTTGTCATTGACAAACGGTTTTTTTGTATAACTTTAGATATACCAGGACTTACGCACTGAAAACTGAAATCTAGATCTCTCCTATCCTCCTAAAAAGGAAAGAACCCTAAAAACCCCCTTTTTAATAGGGTTGGAGGATCTCTTATGCGTAAGTCCTATGTACTTACTGTATTTAAAAAAATTATTCTTAGCCAAGACTTTGGTAATATTATCAAAATGCATTATACGTAAAGCGTTATCTTATGACTAGTGTTGAAGCCGACGAAAACCGAGAGCATCGCATTAAAACAGAGATTATTGTAGATGCTGAAGACAAAGAAGACCGAGCTATGGGTTGGTACTACTACCTTGAAGAGGCTCTGAATTTTCCTTTTGTGGCTAAATGGACTAAGAAGGGACGCAAATCAGCTTCTACTGAGGAGAAACAAGTCGAAGTGTTGGGAATGGCCCCAGACGATGAGTGCTTAAAAGATATGTTTGTAGAAGTGGCTTACATTAATGGTAAGGATGAAGATGTATATTCTGCCAAGTTATCTGAAATAGTAGCCATTGATGCCGACAGCGACACTCAAGAAGCGATCGCAGACTGGCTCTATTGGATTGCTAGAGGGTATAAATTTTAAATTCTAAGAGGATGTTTGAAAAGTCTAAATTGTTTTTCGGTTTTTTCCATAACAGATTTATCGCAAATAAAGGGTTTAAGATCCCTACGTCTACACGTAGCCCCCGTTTCAGTACTTCGACAAGCTCAGTAACCATCGGGGCTTAAATCCCCGTCTGAAACTGTCTTTAATTTTGAATTTTGAATTT
>CAZZZY010001168.1:0-1620 GCA_964658545.1 uncultured Acetobacteraceae bacterium
GCATCTATTCTGTATGAAGAAATATCATCTAAAAACACCCAAAGTCAACACCCTACCTCCGGGGGTAGCGAGTAATCTGGAGGGATTCCCATCAGAGTGCAAAGATATAACTAATATGCAGTAATCTAGACAAATCGAGACTCTTTTTTGATATTATTTAAGGTCGGACTCTTTAAATACTGATTGACGTATGAGCAAAGGTACCCTGTTTGATAAAGTTTGGGACTTACACACCGTTGGTACACTTCCATCAGGGCTGACGCAACTATTTATCGGGCTTCACCTAATTCATGAAGTCACCAGTCCCCAGGCTTTTGCTATGTTACGTGAGAGGGGTCTAAAAGTACTATTTCCAGAGCGTACCGTCGCTACGGTCGATCATATTGTGCCAACAGAAAATCAGGCACGTCCCTTTGTTGATAGCTTGGCAGAGGAGATGATTCAGGCACTCGAAAATAATTGTCGAGAAAATAACATCACTTTTTATAATATTGGTTCTGGTAGTCAGGGTATCGTTCACGTCATCGCTCCAGAACTCGGACTGACTCAGCCAGGAATGACGATCGCTTGTGGAGATAGCCACACTTCCAGTCATGGGGCATTTGGTGCGATCGCATTTGGTATTGGTACTAGCCAAGTCCGGGATGTTCTTGCTTCCCAAACTCTCGCCCTCTCAAAACTGAAAGTAAAAAAAATTGAAGTTAACGGCAGCCTAAACCCAGGAGTTTATGCCAAAGATGTCATCTTGCATATCATCCGCACCCTTGGCGTGAAAGGTGGTGTGGGCTACGCTTACGAATTTGCAGGTACGACATTTGAGCAAATGAATATGGAAGAAAGGATGACTGTCTGCAATATGGCGATCGAAGGCGGTGCGAGATGCGGCTATATTAATCCCGATCGAGTCACCTATGATTACCTCAAAGGTAGAGATTTTGCACCTATTGGTGCAGATTGGGATAAAGCAGTGGCTTGGTGGGATTCCATCAAGAGCGATGCTGATGCCCAGTATGATGATGTAGTGGTATTCGACGCTGCGGAAATTTCTCCTACTATCACCTGGGGGATTACTCCTGGTCAAGGTATCGGTGTCAACCAGTCAGTGCCTCACCCGGAAGAACTACTTGAAGAAGACCGATTCATTGCCGAAGAAGCTTACCATTACATGGATTTATATCCAGGTCAACCCATCAAGGGTACCAAAATAGATGTCTGCTTTATTGGTAGTTGCACCAATGGCAGAATTAGTGATTTACGGGAAGCGGCAAAAATCGCCAAAGGCCGCCATGTTGCACAGGGAATTAAAGCTTTCGTTGTCCCTGGTTCTGAAAGGGTGAAGAAAGAGGCGGAAGCGGAAGGACTGGATAAAATCTTTCAGGAAGCCGGATTTGAATGGCGTGAACCGGGATGTTCTATGTGCCTAGCCATGAACCCCGATAAGCTACAAGGAAGACAAATCAGCGCCTCTTCTTCTAACCGTAACTTTAAAGGAAGACAGGGTTCATCCTCCGGTCGGACATTATTAATGAGTCCGGCGATGGTCGCTACTGCTGCCATTAAAGGCGAAGTCTCTGATGTGCGTGAGTTGTTGTAATTTTAATGGGGCATTGGGTATTGGGC
>CAZZZY010001169.1:0-1618 GCA_964658545.1 uncultured Acetobacteraceae bacterium
CCCCCTACTTCCTCATCTAAGAATTGTTTGCCCATGTTATTAATGCTTGGGTTAAACCATCTAAAGTATATTCTTGGGCTTCTACATCTACACGTCCGAATAAGGCATGACAAGTTTTAGAGGTTTGAGGCCCGATAGAGGCAATACAAACGCCCTCTAAGAATTGACTAGCATCAGAGTTGTTGGAAAATATCTTGTTAGTAAGTTGACAGAAAAATTGTACAGTTTTAGAACTGGCAAATGTAATTACATCTACCTTGCGGTTTTGGAGAGCTAATTCTGCCGCAGGTGGAATACTACTGGGACAACAAGATTGATATGCGGCAACTTCAATTACCTTGGCTCCCTTGAGAGTTAATTCCTTAACTAAAACTTCTCTTCCACCGCTTTCAACTCTGGGAAATAAAACCTTTTTACTATTCAGTTCCTCTGGGAAATTTTCTACTAAAGAATCGGCAACAAAGTTGGGGGGAATAAAATCTGCTCGGATAGAGTATTGTTTGAGACTATGGGCTGTTTTCTCACCAACGACGGCAATTTTGACACCTGCTAAGACACGAGTATCTTTACCTTGGGCGATTAGCCTTTCAAAAAAGTAATCTATGCCATTACTAGAAGTGAGAATTAACCAGTCGAAATCAGATAAATGAGCGATCGCATTATCCAAAGCTTCCCAACTGGAGGGCGGGCCGATTTCTAAGGTAGGCATTTCGATGACTGTTGCACCTGATGCGATCAGGCGATCGCTAAATTGGCTCGACTGTCCCATTGAACGTGTCACCAAGATTGTTTTACCAGTGAGGGGTTGGGGAAAGGCAAAGAGGTTGCTTGACATTGGAGTTTGGGCTGTAGTCGAATCCTGATAATCTATTTTCTCAGGTTGCAAGTACTTATGTAGCCCAACAACTTCGCCAATGACAATTACCGATGGTGAAAGGGATAATCTGGTGGTTTGTTCCAGAATATTGCTCAGTTGCGCTGTCCAAATTTGTTGATGAGGAGTTCCTGCCCAACGGATGATAGCAATGGGTGTTAAGTGCGATCGCCCGTGTCGCACTAGTTGATGTATAATTTCAGGCAGATGTTGCCCTCCCATCAAAATTACCAGTGTCTCTAACCGTGAGAGTGCTTCCCAATCTAAAACCTCTGGTTCATGAGCTGTAAGTACTGCAAAACAACGACTCAACACCGGATCTGTCAGGGGAATTCCTGCTAACAAAGGTGCTGCAAGGGCTGAGGAAATTCCTGGTACTAGTTGAAAATCACAACCAGATGCTTTTAAAGCCTCAATTTCGGAAGTGCAACGCCCGAAAATCAACGGATCGCCTGATTTGAGCCGTATAACTTGTTTTCCTTGCTGGCAATACTTGATCAGTAACTTGTTAATCTCCCCTTGGGTTGTACTGGGTTTACCACCACGTTTCCCGACATCCAACTTCAAGCAATTAGGTGGTACACACTCCAATAATTGAGCGTCTACCAGGGCATCGTAGACTAAAACCTGAGCAGTAGCCAAGAGATTGTAAGCTTTTACCGTCAGGTATGCCACATCTCCAGGCCCAGCACCTACAAGGTAGACTTTGCCCCTTTCTTGAGTTTTAGTCATTTGTCATTAATT
>CAZZZY010001170.1:0-1617 GCA_964658545.1 uncultured Acetobacteraceae bacterium
TTTCACTTCCTGAATTGTATTGAGCTATACAGCAATCCGATTTGATTTATGAAAAATTCTCAGTATATGTAGGGGAGCCAGTGCGTTGCGGAGGTTCCCGACGCTCGTTCGCGTAGCATCTCCCCTTGGGAGAAGACTCGCTAACTCTGCGCTATCCGTTGTAGCAACTGGCGTTGTGTTATCGCCGAGAGTACGACACCAAAAACTTCAGGTGGTGGGTTAGCCTATGGCGTAACGCACCTTACGTGTATTTCAAAAATCAAACATGAGTCCTATACTTGTAAAATTTAAGCACCAGTAGCAGAAAAACTAGACGCGTTGGCGTAGCCTTTCGTAGAGAAGTGCCTTGACGGACAGGATACCCCAGAGGCATGGAGAAATAAGATTTTGAGAGAGTTGGTGCGTTAGGAGTCACACATTCACTTATCTGTTAATTAACCGAGTTTTAGAGATGTTTTTAACTATCTTTTTGTAAAAAATATGAGCTTAAAATTTATAGATAAAAATACTTTTACTTTTATAAAAATAATATCTACAGTGCTTATAACAAGCGCCATTGGATTAGAATCTTGGAATATTTATGCAGGACTAACTAATAATAATATACCAAGCAACCTTAATCCAATTTTTTTGATTGAGCGTCTTGCCATGACAAGCCATTTAACCCTGAGCATTATAGCAGGCTTTTATGCACCTTCAAGAAAAAAGATGCCAATAAAATATGCTACTTATACATTTTTTGTAGGCACAATTGGGTTGTTAGAACTGTTTGATCAAGAGAATAATTATTGAATGCACCCTACATAAGAAAGTTGAATGTAAGTAACTGGTGAATTTGCCAGGCAGAAGGGAGTATAGTTTGTATAGTTAACTTTTTGCTGAAATTCTAGTTTGATACCAAGGAATTAAAAAATGTCTACTGATACTCACATAGTTGCTTACGTTCAAGAAAGTGATTTTGATACTATTTTAACTGAAAGCGAAGAGAAAGTCGTTGTGGTTGATTTTACTGCTACTTGGTGTGGTCCCTGTCGTCTGATCAGTCCATTAATGGAGCAACTTGCTCAAGAATACAAAAATCGCGCCAAAGTTGTTAAGGTAGACGTTGACAGCAACAAGCCGATTTTCAAAAAATTCGGTCTTCGCAGTATTCCAGCAGTTTTAATTTTCAAAGATGGTGTTTTAGCAGAAACTATCGTAGGAGTTTCTCCTTACGAGCAGTTTAGCGAGGCTGTTCAGAAACTTCTTGAGGTTGTTTCAACCTAATTCGTGATTAAATGGGGTTTTTAGCCGATGCCTAATAACGGCAATAAATAAATCGCGGAGCGCCCCGAGTAAAGCTCGGCGGTCTGGGATTTAATCAGGACGTATAAACAAGTAAAAAGAAAAATGAATTCAATATTTCTTTTTACTTTTGCCAAGTTCCGTCGCGTCTCGTAGACGCAAAGCGGTGAGGGGGTCGCAGTCAACTCTTGGAGACGCTGCGCCTTGGCGGTTCCCGTCGATTGCGACCCCCGAACTCGTTGGCGCAGCCTAAGAAAAGAAGGGCTTCTCGGAGAGTAACAAACGTTTTTACTTCGTTCCATAAATTTTACAATTCAGGTATTCAATAGGAGC
>CAZZZY010001171.1:0-1614 GCA_964658545.1 uncultured Acetobacteraceae bacterium
CTTGCTCCCCTACTCCCCTAAACCCCTGCTTTCTCACACTTCCCCGCATCGCAGTGCCAAAAAACACAGTACTAATTCAGTAAATCAGGTTCTTCGCGTACAATCCTATCGTAAAGGGGCTGGAAACCAAACCACCCACTTGTCCGTGACCCCACTTGAGTTTGTGTTAAACGGGCTGTTTCGTGTTTAATAGCAGTAGGTCTACCCGCAGCTTCTGCCAGTAGTTGGGCTTGGCACGATCGCTCTAAACTAATATACCAAAAGGCAGCTTCATCTACTGTATGTCCCACAGTTAAAATACTGTGGTTACGCAGAATTATAGCTTTCTTTGGCCCCAAAGCTTGCGCTAGTCGATGACCTTCTGAAGTTTCTAAAACCACACCTGTGAAATCATCAAATAGGGCATGGTCTTCGTAAAAAGCACAGGAATCTTGTGTCAAGGGGTCAAGGAGACGGCCTAAACTAGACCAAGCTTTACCATAAAGTGAATGGGCGTGAGCCGCCGCGATGACATCAGGTCTAGCTTCATGAATTTGAGAATGAATGGCGAAAGCAGCTTGATTTACCTGAGCATCGCCTTTAACCACCTCACCTTCTCTGTTAACTAAGATTAGGTCAGAAACTCGGATATGACCGAAGTATGTCCCGAATGGATTGACCCAAAAATGGTCTGTAAACTCTGGATCGCGAGCTGTAATATGGCCTGCGATTCCCTCGCTGAACCCAAACTTACCAAACAGGCGAAAGGCAGCAGCTAGGCGTTGCTTGCGGTGCAGGCGTTCGTCTTCAACTCGCTCGAATACAGGGGGTTGTGGTCTATCGTACTTGGGCATATTCTTTTTCCTCTTCTTCTTTGCAGGGAGCGTTGGAATATCCAGAGCGAAAGGATTTGACGCTGTGAGATTCTGGGGTGAACTGGTGACGCAAGATGCAGCCAGTATCATTACCTAGAATATGAATAGATACAGATGCGCTCTGGGATGTGGTTTTGACGGCGTGGATATCCCCATCTGGGGGTAAAAGGCGGTAGATATCGCCTGGTTGAAGCGATCGCACTTCAGTTACTTGTAATTGTGCGTGTCCTTCCGCATCGCCGCTATCTACACGGCGATAGACTGTTTCTTCTTGATTGCCTTTGTACAAACCAATCAATCCCCAGGCCAAATGATCGTGGACAGGAGTCGTTGAACCTGGGGGAATCACCAAACTGAAGACTGAGAGAGAACGGTCTTTGGCGCGATAAAGCAGCCACTGACCGATACCGCCGCCCATCTTGCTTTCGGGATTGATTTGGGCAAACTTTTCAGGTAGCCATTCCTGTTGGGTAAGCAGTTCTTGAAAATAGGGTTCTAATCTGGCGAGAGTTTGTGTGCGATTCTCAGCGGTGCGATCGCTAATTTCATGCACTGTTGCTACAAAGGATCGTAATTCCTGGCTCTCAATGAACCATTGATCTTCTGGCAATGGTTCCAAGATAGTGTAGTTCGTCATTTATATTCCTCGGTTTGGGAGGCTACTAAGATTAGATTAATACCAATTTTTTTATCTTTGCTGAGAATAGTACTAGTACGTCACGGCGGAAATAAGCCACCCATTTAAAATCGCTAGACATCC
>CAZZZY010001172.1:0-1612 GCA_964658545.1 uncultured Acetobacteraceae bacterium
TTATGCCACTCAGACTATTGAGGGTACTCAGGCGTATAATGCATTAACGAAGTTTTAGGTATTTCAGCTTACAACTTGTCCAACTTCTCCTGACAAAAGCTGTCCAAAATATTCTTAAAATCACAATTGTTCAGGAGTTATCTTATCTCGTATTCAGACTCCAGAAGATTCAACAATTTATCTTCCACAGCAGTAAGATAAGGGCGATTCACCTTCCCCAGCATCTCCAAAAACTTCTGCACCGACTCCTCCAACGCACCCGAATACACCCGATTGATGCGATTGCATATCTCCTGCATCTGCTCACACTCGGCAGGCAGGTAGTTGAAGGACTTCAGATGTTGCAACCCAACTGTGTACTCCCTATCCCAAGTTCTGACGGTGCAGCTGAATTCGCCTACATGGTTGGTTGACTATCCCCCAACATCCACCTTTGCCCTTAAGTTCCGGGTTGTCCTTGGCTAAAATTTGGCACACCTCCCCAATCTGGTAGGTATTGGGTACTTTGGTGCGTTCCATTATCTGCTGCACCACATCCTTCACGATTCTACCACTTGGCACTTTACCCTCTGCTTGTTCTACAGCCTGCTGCCATGCTTCTGGCTGTTGTTGAGGTTCTAGCTTTGCCAGAGGGCGAACTTGTACTTCTGATGTGGGCAAAATTTGGGAACTATTAGTTCCCATTTCATCTGCTTTTTCGTTTTGGGAACTATTAGTTCCCATTATTATGTTGTCAACTATCATTGAACCAGCTATTAAATAATTCACATGGCGGTGAGTATAACTAAACCTGTCCTTGCAATACTCCTCAAAAGTATGGTGCGTCGAACGGTACAGTCTGCGATCGCGTAATTGCGCCAGCGCCTTCCCCGCTTCAAAAAACGCTCTTTCCACACGGCGCTCTAGGTGCAGGCGATCGCGCAGTTCCTCGTTGCTCAATTCCTCCACTTCAGCAGCAGTAACTATAATTGTTGCTGTAGCAGGATTTTCTGGATCAAAAACATCCTGCACAGAACTAGCGGTTAATGTGTTGTCATTAGATGCAGCAGAGGTGGCTTTGTTGCGCTTACGGGGTGGTTTATTCATTTTTCCACCTCTTTTGGTTCACTGGTATTTGCTCAACGTCGATTGCAGATATATTTAAACTGTGGTGTGTACTAGCAATCGCTTTTAGGCTTACCATTTCATCAAGAAAGCAATAAACGAAGCTTCTAATTAATCAGTACAGTACAGGTAGTCAAAGCATAGATCAGAGCAATCAAATACTTGTGTCGTTTGCGCTTAAAAACCTTGCTTAGTCACCAGTGAGCCTTTTATCTTACCTCTTGAACCAAAGCAGCTTTAACCTCAGCATCAAAATCTACACCAAGTGCTTCAGAAAGTTTTCGTAAAGTCTCACGAGGCAAAGACTTCGCTTCTTCGGTTTCTATGCGATAGAGGTTGCCAACGCTCATACCTGCTTGAGCTGCTACCCACGTTGGGGATAATCCCTTGGCCTCCCTAATCTCTCTAATTCGACTGCCTAAACTAGGCAGGTCAACAGACAAAGTAACTTGCATTAAGTTCATATTTTCACGCCTCCATTAATCTAACCAAATGATAGCGCTTCTTT
>CAZZZY010001173.1:0-1610 GCA_964658545.1 uncultured Acetobacteraceae bacterium
CAATATCGGCCAATATGTACTAAAATCAATGACTTGAGTCACAAAGAGAGCAATTATGCCATCCATCCGCGAGTTGCACCAACAGCTGGTTAAGAAAGAACGTTCTGCCGTTGAAATTACCCAAGAAGCCTTAAAGCGCATTCAAGCGTTAGAGCCAAAATTGCACAGTTTTTTATGTGTCACCGCAGAACGGGCATTAGAGCAGGCGGGTGCTGTGGATGCCAAAATTGCTGCGGGAGAAGAAATTGGACTGCTAGCAGGCATTCCTGTTGCGATTAAGGACAATTTATGTACTAAGGGAATTCCTACTACTTGCGCCTCCCGAATTCTGGAAAATTTCGTGCCGCCTTATGAATCAACGGCGACACAAAAACTGGCAGATGCTGGGGCGGTAATGGTGGGCAAAACAAACTTAGATGAGTTTGCGATGGGTAGTTCCACAGAAAACTCTGCCTACCAAGTCACGGCTAATCCTTGGGATTTATCACGAGTTCCAGGTGGTTCTTCGGGAGGTTCTGCGGCCGCGGTAGCATCCCAAGAATGTGTGGTTGCTCTCGGTTCTGATACTGGCGGTTCGATTCGCCAACCTGCATCTTTCTGCGGCGTGGTGGGAATGAAACCAACTTATGGTTTGGTTTCTCGTTATGGTTTAGTGGCTTACGCTTCGTCTTTGGATCAAATTGGGCCATTTGCAAACACAGTGGAAGATGCGGCAATATTATTAGGTGCGATCGCAGGTCACGATCCCAAAGACTCTACCAGCCTCAAAGTTGCCATTCCCAACTACGCTGCTAGCTTCAAACCAGACTTCAAACCCAGAGGTCAGCTCAGGATTGGGATCATTAAAGAAACTTTTGGTGAAGGTTTAGACTCTGTAGTGGAACAAGCTGTTACCAAAGCAGTAGATCAACTACAAGGTTTGGGAGCAGAGATTCATATAATTTCTTGTCCTCGCTTTCGCTACGGCTTACCCACTTACTACATTATCGCCCCATCAGAAGCGTCAGCAAACCTGGCTCGTTACGATGGCGTTAAATATGGGTACCGCGCTCCTGATGCCGATAATCTGCTATCAATGTACACTCGTACCCGTGCCACTGGTTTTGGTACAGAAGTCAAACGCCGGATTATGATCGGCACTTACGCACTTTCTGCGGGCTATTACGATGCTTATTATCTGAAAGCGCAAAAAGTCCGCACCCTAATTAAGCAAGACTTTGAAAGGGCTTTTGGCGTGGTTGATGTGTTAGTTTGTCCCACATCTCCCACTACAGCATTTAAAGCAGGGGAAAAAACTACTGACCCCTTGAGCATGTATTTAACTGACTTAATGACTATTCCTGTGAATCTTGCTGGTTTACCTAGTTTAAGTTTGCCATGCGGTTTTGATGATCAAGGGCTACCTATAGGATTACAGCTAATTGGCAATTTGCTGCGAGAAGACCAACTGTTTCAGGTAGCTTATGCTTATGAGCAATCCACTACTTGGCATCTGCGTAAACCGCAAATATCTTGAAAATGGGAATTGGGCATTGGGCATGGGGCATTGGGTAGTTAGTTATTCTTCTTTTGATCCTCTACCCCCCTGCCCCCCTGCCCCCCGCAACGAT
>CAZZZY010001174.1:0-1605 GCA_964658545.1 uncultured Acetobacteraceae bacterium
AGTCGATGATGAAGAAGCTTTTAAAAATATCATCGAGGGGCTTACGCCTGATGGTCGTGAGGTATTGAATGCCAGAGTAGTCAAAGAAAAGGGGAAAGGAGAACGCAGAGCCGCATTAGACTGTACATTTTCTGCGTCCAAAAGTGTAAGCTTGATGGCCTTGGTGGGCGGGGATACTCGTTTGATTGATGCTCACCATCAGGCGTTGAAAGAAGTCCTGCAACTGATAGAGCAGCGTTACGCCTATACCAGAGTGACAAACGATAACAAGAGACATAGAGTCAACACTGGTAACTTGGTGATAGCGCAGTTTGACCACATCGAAAGTCGGGACTTAGATCCACATTTGCACACACACTGTTTGTTGATGAATATGACTCAAACTCCAGATGGGAGATGGTTGAGCCTGGGCAATAATGAGATATTCGCCAATAAGAAATTCTTGGGAATGGCGTATCAAAGTTATCTGGCGCGTGAGGTGCAGAAGCTTGGCTACGAGATAGAACTCCGCAAACATGGGCAATTTGATATAAAAGGGTTCAAGGAAGAGGATTTAGAGGCATTTTCTCAACGCCGACAGCAAATACTCGCTCTTGCTGGAGCTAACTCCACCTGGGCAGAACGTGAAAAAATTTGGGATAATACTCGCCAGCGTAAGGAAAAGTTACCAGAGTCAGAGTTAAAAGCTTACTGGGTTGAAGAAGCAGCGGCGCTAGGAATTACCTTTGTCAAACCTGGGGAAGCTTGGGAGAATGTACCAGCCAATGATTTGAATTTGAGTCACGTTTTGAATTTAGCGATCGCTCACTGCTCAGAAAGGAATGTAGCATTTACCCAGGAAGACTTAGAAAAATTCGTCCTAGAAGAACGTTTAGCCACTGATGTAACAGCCATTGAGCCATTGATAAAATCCCACCAGGAGTTAATCGGCTTGCCAGGTTTAACTCATCAATTTACAACGATGACAGCAGTGAGGCGGGAGTTGGCGACAATAGAGTTAATGCAGCAGACACAAGGCAACGTTAACCCAATTTCGCACCCGGAAGTAGTTGAAAGCCTTTTGGAGAATACTTTACTGAACAAAGGGCAACGGGAAGCGGTAGAATTAGCTGCAACTACATCTGACCAATTCATTGCATGGCAGGGGGTAGCTGGTGCTGGGAAAACTTTTGCTCTTAAAGAACTCAAAGCGATCGCTTTTTCTGCCGGCTACACTATTATTGGCTTCGCCCCTAGTTCCTCTGCTGCTAAGGTTTTGAGCGAAGAGTTAAAAATTCAGTCTGAGACTGTTGCTCGATTACTGGTTTCGGAACCACCACCACAGATTGAACCAAATCAAATCTGGATTGTGGACGAAGCGGGTTTACTCAGTGCTAAGGATGCCCATGCACTCCTACAACGGGCTGCCCTACTTCAAGCTAGGGTAATTTTAGTTGGTGATACTCGGCAGTTATCAGCAGTGTCGGCAGGTAATCCCTTCAAATCCTTGCAACAGGCGGGAATTAAAACCGCACACCTCAATGAATCGTTGCGTCAGAAAAATCCGCAGCTAAAATTAGCAGTAGATTTAATTGCCGATGGCAGAATAGAAGCAGGATTTGAACG
>CAZZZY010001175.1:0-1603 GCA_964658545.1 uncultured Acetobacteraceae bacterium
TTAGGCTAAAGCCGTAACACACCCTACTTTTTGATTTACTTTATAAATGGTCTCTCACCAGCGAATTTTAGATTTTAAATTTTGGATAATGGAATTGAAGCAGAAAATGATGATTCTTGTGGGGTAGGCATCCAGAACGCCCAGAAATATAATGGGTGGGCTTTTAGACCCATCCGACAAAATCAGAACAATCATTCTCTTTCGATAGTCCAAAACCTATGAGACAATTAGCAATCGAATCACCATCCACCTGGCGTTTTATCCCAATGCTTCAGACATCAGGAAGAGTACAAATGGCGATCGATGCTTGGTTGTTCAAGCAATGTGAAAAAGGACAGCATCCGCCTACCTTGCGTTTTTATACCTGGTATCCCCATGCCCTCTCCTTGGGACATCTGCAAAAACAATGGCCTGCCCAGTGGCATAATCTGATTTATCAGGGACAGAAACTCGATTTAGTTCGTCGCCCAACGGGAGGTAGAGCTGTTCTCCATCAAGGTGACTTAACCTACACTCTGATGACCTCGCCTAGTACTGAAAAAAACTGGGGTATCTATGAAAACATCTGTAACTTTCTGATCCAGGGCTGGGAAACATTGGGTATTGAGTTAAATTATGGTTCTGCTGGACGGGGTTACATTCACAATCCCAGTTGCTTCAATACAGCAACAGCCGCTGACTTAGTTACCGTCGATGGAAGTAAATTCATTGGTAGCGCCCAACGCAAGGGAAAAAATACCATTCTTCAACATGGCTCGATGATTTTGTCTACAGACAAAGCTTTATTTGAAGAAATCTTTGAACAATCGGCTCCTTGGAATACCTCGCTTTGTAACGCACAGGAACAGGATGGCTGGATTGTCAAGATTGTGGATACACTCACAGAGACAGCAAAACAGTACTTTGGGATAGAACTAGTCACCAAACCATTCACGGATCTAGAATGGCAAGATATCCTGAAATTGCGATCGCTTTATGAAGTGCGATCGCCTATTCCAAAACTCTAGTAACTGCATATCTCAGGGAATAAATACGGTTGTTTGACCGGCGTAAACTACGTCAATCACACCAGCCCAGGCACACATCAATTGGGATGTATTATTCAGCGCGGGGATGTTGGCAATCAGAACCGTAGGGGAACCAGGTACCCACGGGGCAGGGATCACAGGTATACAAGGCATGGGGGTTAATACGCCCGAAGCGGCGGCTGTGGCAGATGCAACTTCTGGATTGGCAATAGACGAACACATACCAAAAGGCATGATATTCACCAATGGCTTATTATCCATAATGTTTGCATCTGGTGTGCCGGTCAATACCCGATTAATTGGCAGAACTACCAACGAACTTGGTGCAATACCAAAGCTACACTTAAGCGTTGCGCCGGAACATACTTGCAGAGCCATAGTTTGTCCCCTCTACAAATCAAAATACAATTTCCTGGATACTGTAGCGTAGCACTCATCAGGTTAAAAATAGTTAAAAATTAAACTATATTTCATCTTACGTGTTTTCTCACGAATGATTCAGGATTGCTATACGCTGCTTATATAGGACTCATATTTGATTTTTGAAATATACGTAGGGTGCGTTATGCCTCTGG
>CAZZZY010001176.1:0-1595 GCA_964658545.1 uncultured Acetobacteraceae bacterium
GAATATCTAAGAGGCTAGTCATGCGCCAACGTCTAGTAATTTCAGTTTTTAACCGGGTCAAGTTAACAGGTTCATTTTGAGGATTCAGAGGAGAAACACAAATTCGACTTTTACCTGTCGTTTTAAGTGTAACTAAATTATTTTTAGGTATTCCTTTATCCAGTAAAGTTAATGATTGCTCCAAAGATTGCTGTAAATTAGCAATAAACACTTCCACATCTGATGGTTGTTTCAAAGCTTGGAAATATTCTAATCTTTGTGCCTCGAAATCAGCAGGTAAATCCTCTTCAGGGTTTCTGTAACGATTAGCTCCTACAACCCATATTTCCTTGCATCTCAGCTTTTCTCTCAATGCTTGCAGCACGCTCAACTCATAATTAATGCGATTAACTTTGATTTCGTCATCTACTCCCGTCTCTAATATAATTTCTTGCCAACCACTACGTAACACACCATCAATGGGTATATCAACTCCAGCATCATATGAGCCAACAAAAAGCTGTAAATAGTGTGTAGCGGATATGTTCTGGGTGACGGCGTAAGTCACGAGGATGTTCAACAACTACCCGACTTTTATAGACTTGGAGAACTTTGGTAGGGATTTTTTTAAATAAGTCTGCTGGTAATTCTAATTGCTCAAAAATCTCTAACTTAGCAACTTCTTTTTGAAAACTTTCTACACCAATTCTCCCTGGGTCTGTTTTTAATTCAGCCCATGTTAAGATGGGAACATCAGCGCTAATTTCTGAGTTGTTCGTGTTATCTAACTGTTGAGATAATTGGATATCTCCCAGATTATTCAGTTGTTTATCATGATTTACTTCTGTGTTATCATCTAATTCCTGATCTGAAGCTTTCTCTTTCAAAAAATCATCTATCCACTTTTTAGATTGGTTAGATAACTGGGAAGTTATGTCCCGAAAAAATTTAGATTCAAAATTTCTGATAGCAGAGCGAATGATACGCTCTAATCTGGAATCTGTCGGGGGTTCAAGTTTTAAATTCCGTAGTCTCGCCAAGGCTGCAAGTTTTAGCTGTTCAAATTTTAACTCATAAATTAGTGCTTGTTCGGCTAACCAATTAGTTAACTCTTTAGCATCACTAACTTTGGTTTCTTGAAATCCAAAGAATTCCCTGATTTGAGCGCGATGATATTTTATGGAGCGTCCTTGCCAATCGTAGTAAGAGTACTTTTGGGGGGAAATATCTAAAAGTTTGGCAACATAGTCAACAACAATTTTGGAGATTTCTTGATTATTCTCAGGAAATCTGGCATAAATCTCAAAAAACTTGAGCAATATAGCAAAACCTAACCGATTTTCGTCATTTTTCTGATTCAGTAGCGCTAATTCTTCTGGGAGTAGCGTCCAATACTCTACTAATTCTTCTGGCTGCCAGGTTTTTTTCATTAAGTCTCACTCTTCAACCAAACAGTATTCTATCTTCTTTGGGGTAACAATCTTTAACTGAGATAAAATGCTGTTTCTCGGTGAAAAACATACTGGAACTGAGTGATTCTATATAATTGCCTTAAAGGTCAGCTTTTTGGTCGCAATTAATCAGTATATTCAAGGCATGACGTGCGGCTGATTCTG
>CAZZZY010001177.1:0-1590 GCA_964658545.1 uncultured Acetobacteraceae bacterium
AGAAATACAGCTTAACTGACCCCCATGTTTTTCTACCACAATCGAATAGCTAGTTGACAATCCCAAACCTGTACCACTACCTATCGACTTCGTAGTAAAAAATGGATTAAATATCTTATTTTTTACTGATTCACTTATGCCTACACCATTGTCTGCAATGCGAATCAGTACTTTTTTGGTTTTGAGGAATTCAGTCCGAATCACAATAGTAGGTTGACGAGTGACATCTAATTCTTCTAAGGCATCAATAGCATTATTGATAATATTCATAAACACCTGATTGAGAGCAGAAGCATAACAATTAACTATAGGTAGTTGACCATATTCAAGAATTACTCTAATCTCTGGATGTTTGCTATTACTTTTCAATCGATGCTGCAAAATCAAAAGAGTGCTATCAATCCCAGAATGAATATCTACTGGTTTGACTTCGGCTTCATCCAAGCGGGCAAAATTTCGCAGTGACAGCACAATTTGACGGATGCGCTCTGCTCCCACTTTCATCGATGACAGCAGTTTTGATAAATCATCCACCAGAAAATCTAATTCCATATCGGCGATTTTTTCTGCAATCTCTGGCAATGGTTCGGGATAGAATTGCTGGTATAAATTATTTAATTCAATTAAGGATGCAACGTATGCACTCGCTGGTTCTAAGTTGCCATAGATAAAATTAATGGGATTATTAATTTCATGAGCAATCCCTGCAACTAGCTGTCCCAATCCAGACATTTTTTCAGATTGAATGAGTTGCGCTTGAGTGGCGTAAAGTTTTTCTAATGTTGATTCTAATTGAGTACAATAATGGTTTAGTTCTTGGGTGCGTTCTTTGACTTTTTGCTCCAGAGTATGGGAATATTCCTCTAATTTGCCAAAAAGTTGGGCATTTTCTAGAGAAATAGCGGCTTGAGTCGTGAGGAGATTGAGAATTTGTAAGCGATCGCTTGTAAATGCCCCTGCGGTCAGGTTATTTTCTAAATAAAGAATACCAATCAATTTTCCTTGGTTGATGATGGGTTTACACAAAAGACTTTGGGGTTGCTGCTGTTGAAAATAAGGGTCAGATGCTAGGGAAATTTTAACTATTGCATGATCGATTACTAAGGTTTCACTGGTACGAGAGACATAGTTAATGACACTCATAGGAATATCTGGACTTAATTCTACGGGTATGGATAGCTGCAAAGTGGTGTGAATTTGGGATACAGCAATTGCTTCTAGGGTTAAATTATTATCTTTAAATAACATCAAAGCACATTTATCCGCACCAACATTTTCGATGACTACTTGCATCAAAGTTGATAAAAGTTGCTCCAGTTGAATTTCACTGGCGAGGGCTTGGGAAGCTTTAAAAATAGTTGCCAAATCTAGGTTATTTGAAATACTTGTACCACTAGAAAAGACAGTTTTATCAGCCAAAGTGACGATGGAATTATCTAGATTTAGGCTGATTTGTGGCTGTTGGAGGATGGTAGCTAATAGTTCGGGATAGCGTTGTTCTAAGTCTGCAACTTTAGCTTTTGCTCCCCAACGAGCGTAGGCGTAGTAAGCATTTGTCAGGTAAATTTGAGCAAATTGCTTTTTACCCCA
>CAZZZY010001178.1:0-1588 GCA_964658545.1 uncultured Acetobacteraceae bacterium
CAGTTCACCGTTGACTGAACAATCCAGTCAACAGTCAACAGCCAACAGTCAACCAAATTGGTGTCTAGTTCCCAAGGAAGAAATTAAACGCCGATTTCGCCAAGATGAAATCAAAATTCTCCTCTGTACTGAATCTGCTTCCGAGGGTTTGAATTTACAAAATTGCGGTGTGCTGATTAATTATGATATGCCTTGGAATCCCATGCGGGTCGAACAGCGCATTGGGAGAATTGACCGCATTGGACAAAGATATCCGACTGTGCGAATTCACAATTTTTACTATGATGGCACTGTAGAAGCAAAGGTTTATCGAAAATTGCGCGATCGCATAAACGCCTTTGCTACTGTTGTTGGTAATCTTCAGCCGATTTTAGCCCAAGTCCCTACCTTTATTGAACGGGCTGTTATGAGTGCTGATCCAGAAGAAGAGGATGTTTTAATGTCTCAATTCGATTCTGTGTTAGATAGCCCACCACCTCGTCTGGCAATTGAAGAAATGGTAGCAATGGATTTAGAAGCTGACTTAGCGGAAATTCAAAAACCAATCCCCTCTACTCCTTTTACGCCAGAAACTATTGAGCAGTTATTAACACCATCAGCAATTTTAAAAGCTAATGGCGTGCAGTTTGAGAGAAGGAGTGAAGGTACTTGGCAACTGAATTACAAAGGGCAGAATTACATGGTTACTTTTTACCCTAAAGTTTTTGATGAAATGCCTTCTCTACGATTAATGAATTTTGGCGATCCCTTGTTTGAAAAATTGCTAAAAGCAATTAAAATTTGACAATCAAACATAATCATTATCCATTATCTGCTGGTTAAAGGAGCGAGTGCTAAAAAGTATCCTAGGATACAAAGTATTTAGCGATGCCTGCGGCGGGCGTAGCCATCGCTCTTTGGGGAAAAACTTTTTGGTTTACTGATAATTCGTTCAAGCTCGCTTAATTAAAAATGCTACAGTTGTAGAAATTACTTCTGCAATATCTGCTGGATCAAGTAAATAAATCTGTGCTAAAACTTCTCTTTTAATCTGTTCAGAAGTCAGGATTTTATGTTGTTTTATACCCTCCACTTGTTCTTTCTCCAAACCTTGACAGTATGTCGATAAGGAAATTTCGCCATCTAAGTAAAGTTGTAATGATGCACTATCGCCACCAGTTACCTTAGCTAACCGCTGAAAGTTCCTAGAATCAGCTTCGGGAATAGTTTTACCCTTCAACCACCGATAAACAGTTGTGAAATCTACACCGAGCGCTTCAGATAAAGCCGTTTGAGTCCAGCCATCTTGTAACAGCTGCTCAATCAACTGAGCTAATCGTTTCTGGCGTTCCTGCATTGTAGAAGACCCGGAATTAAAAGTGGCAAATGATACTGGAGGCTTCATGCTTACGTAATTTAATTTAGTATTTATACCACTGGATACTAACCAGATACCCCGACTATCTTCACGCCTCTCCGGTATGCGCTAACTTCAGCCAAGCCCACACAGCCAAAGCGGGTAAGGGTGGGGAAACTAACGACGATCTGACGGCTGCGATCGCTATTGCTGAAGCCATCCGAAAGTTGCAGCCACAGGTGTTTACGCTGG
>CAZZZY010001179.1:0-1582 GCA_964658545.1 uncultured Acetobacteraceae bacterium
AATTCAAAATTCAAAATGAATACAGTGTAAGCATTTCGTTGGTTTAGAATGGGTAGCTTATTTCCGCTGTGCTGTACTAGGCTATTTTTATTAGTTAACTGTGACTCAATAAGTTTTTCCATCAACTTCTTTAGTTGAGTAGGTTGATTTGGCAACGATGTACCCGTATGAATAAATGTATAGATTAAAACGACGACTATCAAACTAGTGGCAGCACCAAGTCCCATCCCCAGCACCAAAATCAAGTTTTTATAAGTTAGCAAATCGCTATGATCGGTGTTTTGGTTTATGCCACTAGATTGTGATGATTGTGACAACGCCAGATCAGAATTAAGCGCTTGCAAGGCTTCTGCGGCAGAATGGTAACGCTGGCTAAAGCGATCGCGAATCATTGTATCTAAAATATCTGCAAGAGCATCACTTACTGATGCCTGATCGCGCCAGATAACTTCTCCAGTATTGGGATCTTCTTGTAGTTGCTCAGGTATTATACCTGTCAAAGCTTGAATACCAATCATCCCTACTGCATAGATATCGCTGCAAAGTTTTGGCTTTCCCTTAGCCTGTTCGCTTGGCATATAACCAGGTGTCCCAACAGAAATTGTTAAGGCTGCTCCCAAAGCACCAATTTTCTTAATACTCCCAAAATCAATTAACACAATCTTCTGATCTGAGTACCGCCGCATTAAGTTTTGAGGCTTAATATCTCGGTGAATAATATTGTGTTGGTGGACGAAGACTAGCACTTCCAGAATCTCTTTTAATAAATTTAAGACTGCATTCTCGCTAAGACGCTGACCTGGTAAAATTTCCTGAGTTAAAGCATGACCGTCAATAAATTCCTGGACTAAATAGAAATCTCCATCTTCATGAAAATGGGCAAATAGTCTAGGAATTTGATCGTGGTCGTTGCCTAGTTGATATAAAACTTCTGCTTCCCGATCAAATAGGCTTTTGGCAATGGGTAAAATAGCAGGATTGGGATCTTTTGGGTGGAAATGTTTGACGACGCAATGGGGTTGTCCTGGTAAATCTAGGTCTACGGCTAAGTATGTATCGCCAGAGCCTCCGCTTCCTAAGTGTTTGACAATTTCAAAGCGATTCCGGAGTTTTTTTCGGACGAGAGAGTATTGATTCCTGTTACGTATAGCACCTGTTAACAAGTAAGTATTCCCAGATTCTCCGCTTCCCAGCAGTTTGACAGTCTCAAAGCGACTTCGGAGTGATTTTCTGACTAAAGGGTTCTGGCTCATGTGGCGTATACTACTTGTTAATTTACTTACCATTCAGAGCTTGGGTGAGGTTAAGAATACCAGGCGCTAGATTTCCTGGGGTCTGAGGTAGCCAGCTTCTTAAGCGACCTATGCTTTGGAGCAGTTTTATGGTTAACTGCTTGATTTTGTTAGTTTAATACTTTTGTAAGCTATCTTACATACATATAAAATTTATTTTTGGAATAATTCAATAATTTTATCACTTAAGTAAATTTAACATCAGTCCACAGTATATATAACTGTAGCAAAAGTCATCTAAAGATTACTAAAAATTCTCACAAATCCCTAGTCTACTTCAGTAGACTTTA
>CAZZZY010001180.1:0-1580 GCA_964658545.1 uncultured Acetobacteraceae bacterium
TGTAGCTTGCTTTGTATGCCAGTATTTAACGCTGACCAAGAACTGATTGGCGTTACCCAACTGGTAAATAAAAAGAAAACTGGTGATTTTCCCCCCTATAATCCAGTTGATTGGCCCAAAGCTCCCGACTGCTTCCAAGCTAGCTTTGACCGCAACGATGAAGAATTCATGGAAGCTTTTAATATTCAAGCGGGAGTGGCGCTGCAAAATGCTCAGTTATTTGCCACAGTCAAGCAACAAGAACAAATGCAACGAGATATTCTGCGTAGTCTTTCCAATGGAGTAGTTTCTACTGATAAAGCCGGCTTAATTATCGCCGCCAATGAAAGTGCCAAACGTTTGCTAGGACTGGAGACAGAAGACCGTTTAGAAGGTCAATTAGTTACTGATGCGATCGCCATCAAAGAAGGTGACTTTAGCAAGTGGTATCAAGATGCTTTACATGCAGTTGACTTAAGAGACCGCCAGCAATATTACCCCGATCGCACACTCATAACTACTGGTACACAACAGCATAGTATCAATTTATCCATTAACACAATTGCTGATGCCAGCGACCACGAGCAAGTCCGGGGGGCGTTGGTGGTGATGGAAGACATCAGTGACGAAAAGCGGCTCAAGAGTACCATGTACCGCTACATGACCCAGGAATTAGCCGAAGAATTACTGAAATTAGATGATGCTAAACTAGGAGGCGATCGCAAAGAAGTTTCGATTTTATTTTCCGATATTCGCGGCTACACCACTTTGACAGAAAACTTGGAAGCAGAAGAAGTGGTGAGTATGCTCAATGAATATTTTGAATCAATGGTGGAGGCAGTCTTTAAACATAAAGGCACTCTTGACAAATACATCGGTGATGCGATTATGGCTGTATTTGGTTCTCCTTTAGCATTACAAGAACACGCTTGGATGGCAGTGCAAACATCCTTAGAAATGCGCGTTCGCCTACACGAATTTAATCAACGTCGCTATGCAGATAATAAGCCTGGAATCAAGATCGGCATTGGCATTAATTCTGATACCGTGATTAGTGGGAATATTGGCTCTAGTAAGCGGATGGAATTTACCGCCATTGGCGATGGCGTTAATCTTGGCTCTCGACTAGAAAGTGTCAGTAAACAATATGGTTGCGATATTATTATTAGCCATAACACTTTTAAACCATGCCAAGATTATATTTGGGCTAGGGAACTAGATTACATTCGTGTCAAGGGCAGAAATGAGCCAGTAGCCATATATGAATTACTCGGTTTGCGTTCTAATCCGATTGAAAGCGAAAAATTGCACGTAATTGAGCATTATCACCAAGGGCGCAAATATTACCTCAGTCGGCAGTTTTCCCTCGCTAGAGCTGAGTTTGCCAAAGTTTTGGCAGTTGATAACCAAGACAAAGCTGCGATGTTGCATCTGTTGCGTTGTCAGCATTGGTTACAATCACCCCCAACAGAATCAGATTGGGATGAAGGAGTCTGGACATTTCAGGAAAAATAAGTGACGTGGTTTTGGCAACAGTAGCGATCGTCTGAGATAATTTCAGAAAGCGCCTAGTACAACAAGGCAAAAGTAAAAAGTAAAAA
>CAZZZY010001181.1:0-1579 GCA_964658545.1 uncultured Acetobacteraceae bacterium
AAGAGCGATGTAGAGTAACCTCTGCTCCTGCGATCGCCCCTTTGATGAATTTGCTTGAATTTGACGCGATATTATATTTACGCAGAAAGTTTTCCGGAAAAATTCACCTGTGACATAACTTGTGTGCGTATTGAATTAGCAGCCTTCTCTGCAATTTCTTCTCTATCAGCATCAGTAAGAACTACTGCAAGTAGCGATTTGAGAGCTTCGCGGTTAGATATAAACTCCTCACCGTATAAATCATCTTGCAGCAGGGTGACTTCCAAGTGAGGTATTAACTCAGGCGTAGGAGATAGCAACCGCTCTTTAATGCGTGCCCTTGCAGTCTCTGTCGCAGAAGTTGTACCTATACCTAAATCCCATGTTTCAATTATTAGCCTGACTTCGCGGTTGAGAGATACACGCAGCGTTGATAGGCGACCAAATAAAGGAAGGTTGAGCATTAAAGGTGGTAATGCATTACCCCAATCCAAACCAGCGCCAATCGTGCAATTTGCTTCATCTTCGATGCAAACAGCCTCTTCGAGCCATCCTTCACCAAAAAGTAAATCTATAGCTTCTTGGGTTGTTATTGACTCGTTTGCCTCAAAATTATCCTTTTGCTGTTGATGGTTCATAAATTTTTACCCGGATCAGCCCTTATCTTCGTCTCAATACACCATACTCAAAATAGACTAAATTATCATATTCTTCTTCCGAACCGCAGTTAAACATGTTTTGTTTTTCGTAAAATCCTTCAGACCTTGGTAAGGAATGCAACCCAATTCTACCTTCATACCCTAACTCAACACTTCTAATTCTTGCGAAATTTAATAGTGCTTGACCAACACCTTTGAATTGAGGCGGACGCTGAATCTCGATTCGGTTAGTGGGGGCAGTGGCAATACCATCAACATAAACTAGCCTCTTACCAATATTTAACCGGGAACCGTGCATTTGCGTTTCTATTATCATTAATCCTTGAGTTTTGTTTTCGCACTCAACTGCGTAACCTTCAAGATTTTCTTGATTGGAAATATATCTTAATTTGAATATCCAATCCCAGTATTTATCTGATTGACTAAATAACCTTAAGCTTTCTACCCAATAATTGACATAATCATCAACATGTCTTTGGACTAAATCTACCAAATAGGCTTCAACAGATGTATTATCAACACCCCTTTTTAACTCGATTTTTCGCTGCACCTAAAGCTCCTAATTGTCAACTGATTATTAAAGCTTGTGACTGCTATTTGACTGGTAGATAAAATGGCGTAACCGCCCGCTGGAAGCGATCGCCTCCGTCGCAGATGTAAGCATATAAAAAAGTTCAACAATTCTAGTCTCTCAAAGCATTGATTTTTCGTGGTTGGGTGCAAGTCCCGTAAAAATAAGTTGAACAATTTGGGGCTGGAAAAGAAATCACTCTACCACTTTTTTAACACAGAGACACCAAACTAAAATAAAAAAGTTGAACAATTAGGAGAGTGATGCTAAGAGAATGTGGGCGCATCGCTCTAGTAATAACGTAGCGTGGGCGCGGTGTACAGGCTCTTTCGAGCGATTCGGGGTAAAGCACCTAACAGAAATTGTTGAA
>CAZZZY010001182.1:0-1578 GCA_964658545.1 uncultured Acetobacteraceae bacterium
AATTCCCAATGCCCTCTTACCTATTATTCTGTTTGGAGGGGTAAAATACCACTCATTTGTTCTAGATTTAACACTGTGGCTAAGTCTGCTTCACTCATCAACCCGCGTTCTAGGACAATCTGCCGGAGAGATTTACCAGTTTCTAAAGATTCTTTAGCTACAGCAGCAGCATTTAAATAACCAATGTGGGTATTGAGTGCGGTTACTAAAGCTAAACTACCTTCGGCATAAGCTAAACAACGTTCCTGGTTAGCTGTAATTCCCTGGATGCAGCGTTCGGTGAGTGCAGCGATGGTATTACCCAGAATTTCGATACTGTGAATCAAGTTATAGGCAATCAGTGGCATCATTACATTTAACTCTAATTGTCCGGCTTGTGCGGCTAATGCGATCGCACTGTCGTAACCCATCACCTGAAAACACACCATTGATGTCATCTCTGCCATGACTGGGTTATATTTCCCTGGCATAATTGAGGAACCGGGTTGCACTGGGGGGAGTTGAATTTCTTTCAAGCCTGTTTTTGGCCCCGAATCCATTAGCCGCAAATCGTGAGATATTTTGACTAAATCCTGGGCTAAGTTGCGTAAAGCACCGGAAACATTTACAAATGGGGCCATACTCTGCATCGCTGCCATAAGATGCGGTGCAGGTTCTAAAGGAGTATCAATCAATTCTGAGAGAACTTCTACCACACGGGCGCGATATAAAGGATGAGTATTTAACCCCGTTCCGGCTGCACTACCTCCCAAACCCAGCACCATTAAATCACCAGAGGCGGTGTAAATCCGATTTTGGTGTTCTGTAAGAATTTGCGCCCAAGCCCGAAAATTTTCACCCAAACGCACGGGTACTGCGTCTTGTAAGTGGGTTCTGCCAGATTTGACGATATCTTGAAATTCTACAGCTTTGTTTTCTAAGGATGCGATCGCCCTCTCTAAAGCTGGGTGTAATGTCTTGGATAATGCCAATAATCCACCAATCCGAATGGCGGTAGGAATCACATCATTGGTAGACTGTCCATAATTAACGTGGTCATTCGGACTAACACGTTTATAATTGCCCTTTTCTTCACCAAGAATTTCTAAGGCGCGATTTGCCAGAACTTCGTTGACATTCATGTGATGAGATGTCCCAGCACCCGCCTGATAAACATCCACGACAAATTGATCTCGGAACTTCCCAGCTAAGATTTCATCAGTTGCTTGGACAATCGCCTGACTAATATCTTGGGGAATACAATTCAGCTCACCGTTGACAATTGCCGTAGCTTTTTTAATTATTAATCCAGCATCTACGTAAGTATGTAAAGGCTGGATGCCGCTAATAGGGAAGTTTTCGATTGCCCGTAGCGTTTGAATGCCGTAATAAACGCTACTAGAAATTTGGCGATCGCCCATCGAATCGCGTTCGATGCGGAATTGAGAGTCTGTGTATTGAGTCATAGTATTGTTTTAGGAGAGGTACAGAAAACAGATTTTCCCACGCAGCCACACTCAGATACACTAATCTGCATAGATTTTGCATATTTGTTTGGCTGCTTGTTGTTTTACACTCGTTAATCTTGAAGTTTGATTT
>CAZZZY010001183.1:0-1578 GCA_964658545.1 uncultured Acetobacteraceae bacterium
TTACGAATTATCAATTACGAATTATTTTGACTTGACCCCCCCACCAGGAGCAAAGCTAGCATGATCTCTATTCATTCTGTCACTTCGGATGAATACCCCGACCCGACCAACAACCCAATCAATAGTCATGAAAATCAGCCTGACAAGCCAGAAGAAGCTTGTGGTGTTTTTGGCATCTACGCGCCAGGAGAAAACGTTGCTAAACTGACCTACTTTGGATTGTACGCCCTCCAGCATCGGGGTCAAGAATCAGCTGGTATTGCTACCTTTGAGGGTACACAAGTCCATCTCCATAAAGATATGGGCTTGGTGTCTCAAGTCTTCAATGAATCCATCTTGGATCAATTGCCTGGTAGCCTTGCTGTTGGTCACACTCGTTATTCCACCACTGGTTCTAGCCGCAAAGTTAATGCCCAACCCGCAGTCCTGGAAACTCGCTTAGGTTCATTAGCGCTAGCACACAATGGTAATTTAGTCAATACTGTGCAACTGCGTCAAGAGTTGATTGAGAAAAAATACAACTTAGTCACCACAACAGACTCAGAAATGATCGCTTTTGCGATCGCAGAAGCCGTCAATGCTGGCGCAGATTGGCTAGAAGGTTCAATTCAGGCATTTCACCGTTGCCAAGGAGCCTTTAGTTTAGTTATTGGCACTCCTAACGGCGTTATGGGTGTCCGGGACACCAATGGCATTCGCCCTCTAGTAATTGGCACTTTGCCTGGTAATCCAGTGCGTTACGTTTTGGCTTCGGAAACTTGTGGTTTAGACATTATTGGAGCCGAATACCTGCGAGATGTAGAACCAGGAGAATTAGTATGGATTACTGAAGAAGGTTTGGCTTCCTCTCATTGGAGTCAACAGCCCCAAAGGAAATTGTGTATCTTTGAGATGATTTATTTTGCCCGTCCTGATAGCATCATGCACAACGAGAGTTTGTACAGCTATCGAATGCGGTTAGGACACCAACTAGCTAAAGAATCTTGTGTCGATGCCGATATTGTCTTTGGTGTTCCTGATTCTGGTATTCCTGCGGCCATCGGATTTTCCCAAGCTTCTGGTGTAGCCTACGCTGAAGGACTGATTAAAAATCGCTACGTTGGACGAACCTTTATTCAGCCAACACAAACCATGCGCGAGTCAGGTATCCGCATGAAACTTAATCCGCTCAAAGATGTGCTAGCGGGTAAACGAGTAATTATTGTTGATGACTCGATTGTTCGCGGTACTACCAGCCGTAAACTAGTCAAAACCTTGCGTGATGCTGGTGCAGTGGAAGTACATATGCGAATCTCTTCCCCGCCAGTAACTCATCCCTGCTTCTACGGCATTGATACCGATTCTCAGGATCAGCTGATTGCTGCTACCAAGTCAGTAGCGGAAATTGCCAAGCAACTAGAAGTAGACAGCCTCGCCTATCTCAGTTGGAAAGGAATGCTAGAAGCGACACGAGAAGACACCAATAGTTTCTGCTCTGCCTGCTTTACGGGTGATTATCCCGTAGCGATTCCTGAGAAAGTGAAGCGTTCTAAGTTGAGTTTAGAAAAGGTAGTGGTGTAGGAATTGAAAAAGGGGCAT
>CAZZZY010001184.1:0-1570 GCA_964658545.1 uncultured Acetobacteraceae bacterium
ACATTATCGAAAACCAGATTGAACGACTGATTGAAGTCCAGGGTATTGCCAAAAAGCGGATCACTCTCATTAAACATGCTTGGTCAACTCAGAAAGCTATCAAAGAAGTCATGGTGTTTCTTCAAAGCCACGGCGTTTCAACCACTTATGCAGTCAAGATTTACAAACAATACCAAGACAAAGCGATCGCTACAGTAACCCATAACCCCTACCAGCTAGCAGCCGATATCTATGGGATCGGTTTTCTGACTGCTGATAAAATTGCCCGTAACTTGGGAGTTGCACCAGATAGCGAATTCAGATATTGTGCTGGACTTGTTCATGCTTTGAGCGAAGCTGCCGAGGACGGACATTGTTACTTACCACAGGCAGAACTAATTGAGTCAGTGATTAAACTGTTGACTACTGAGGAACATCAGCCAACAGAAGAGGCAATGGCTCAAACTATCAAAGACATGGCTCTCAAAGATGAGTTAATCAGAGAGAAAATTCCAGCCCAAACCCTGCTGTGCTACAAGCCAACTTACTTTCATACTGAGCAAAACCTAGCACAACTAATATCTGGGCGCTTGAGCCAGCCGATTGCACAAGATATTCCTCGTGTCCGTGCCTGGATTGAGCGCTTTACTGCTAGCCATAAAATTCAACTCTCACCACAGCAACAGTCTGCTGTAGAAATGGCTGCATATTCGAGGGTGATGATTCTTACAGGTGGCCCTGGCGTAGGAAAAACTTTCACCACCCACACGATAGTCAGTTTATGGAAAGCGATGGGGAAATCTATTGCAATGGCAGCACCAACTGGACGCGCTGCTCAACGCTTGGGTGAGATGACTGGACTTGAAGCAAAGACTATACATCGCTTGTTAGAATTTGACCCCAGGACAAGGGGATTTAAATGCGACAGTGAAAACCCTTTGCCCCATACAGCAATTATCGTTGATGAAGCTTCGATGCTTGATTTGTTTCTGGCTTACTCCTTAGTTAAAGCAGTAGATATTGGCACTCAATTGTTGTTGGTGGGTGACATTGACCAGTTACCATCTGTGGGGCCAGGTCAAATATTGGCTGACCTGATCAATTCGGGGCGAGTTTCGGTGGTGCGTTTAACTCAGGTATTTCGCCAAGCCCAAACAAGTGCAATTATCACTGCTGCCCACCAAATTAATAGAGGAATTTACCCAACAATAGAGCCAATAAGAGATAATCCTGTGTCTGATTGTCTGTGGCACGGCGGCGGTCATCAGCCGGAACATGGAGTACAAGCAATCTGTGAACTCATCACTGATTTCATCCCTCGGTTAGGTTTTAATCCAGCTACCGATGTCCAAGTGCTTTGCCCGATGACACGGGGAGTTGTGGGTACTCGCAACCTGAACACAGTATTGCAGCAGTTGATTAATCCGCCCAGCCCCGAGAAGGTGGAGATTAACAGGGGTGGCAATTTATTTCGTGAGGGCGATGTCTGCGACAAGCCGCTAAGAGCGTCTACGCATCATCCAGCTAACCAACGACTACAACCGCGAAGTTTTCAACGGCGACTTAGGAATTATCCAAAACATTGATACTG
>CAZZZY010001185.1:0-1567 GCA_964658545.1 uncultured Acetobacteraceae bacterium
CAGAAGTGAAGTTCAGGGCAGGGAGCTGAAGTCTAACGGGGATGGAAACTGTACAACGCCCGCATTTTGAACGCTAGTTGTTATTTTTTGCTCAAGTTAGGGAACTCTATTAATACATTTCAGTAATTCGCGCAGCATTGACCAGAGAAAGGCTTCCCGTGGCTGTGGGTTTATTGGAACTGTGTTGTCAGAATAATTTAGAGTTTTGAGGAGTGGCTGGTGGATAAATCAATTATTCAGTTGGTTGACGAATTACCAACAGACAATATCACTGTCAAAGTTTTAAAGGCTCTTGATTATATAGCACCAGGTGAGTGGATCAATTTGGTGGGGTTTGATAATAGTATTCGCAGCATTACTGGAGAAACCGATGCTAAGGTAATTCAAAAAATCCGCGATCGCGCTGTTATTTTATACGAAGATCCTCAACAAGGTTACCAGTTCGCAATCAAACTTTATCAAGCAATTGATAAGGCAGACGCAGCTATGGGAACGGCGGCTTTAGCGAATAAACTTAGTGAGAAAATCGGTTTTCTATCTTTTTTAGGCAAAATTACTCCCAAAGCTGATGTAACTCAATCCATTGATTTACTACTGAAAATTGCTGTTGAAATCATCGCCTTTTGCAAACTAAATGGCATTCCTCAAGCTAACCCCCAAGAGTTTGCTAATTCCCTTGCTAACAACTATCAAGATGCCTCCCTAATCAGGATGGTAGCTCTAGTTTGTATAGACGCAATTCTGCCATTAGGCCCCAACTTTCTCAGCAAAATTCATGAATTTATTAGTGGTACTGATATTAGTGTAATAGCTCAAAATCCGGTTTTCTTAGCCATCAACAACTTTCTTCCAGGTAATAATCCCTCTGATAAAGTTGGTTTTATCAGTCAGGGTTTTAACTCTGTGCAAGACTGGATGAATAACTTAGTATCTAAAACAGGCATAACGCCACAATCAATTTCTAGTAACTTGGGTACTTTTATCCAGATTGCTGATGATAATTTAGATTTTGTCGCCGCATTCCTAGATCAAGCCACCAATTACTACGAACACACGGGAATTCAAACCGTCGCTCGCAGTTTGATTTTGCAAGCCTATACTTTAGTAAAAGAAGAAATTAAACAAGAGGAACAAAAGCCTATTCAAGATGTTTCATCTGCTTCTGCTGTCAAGTCAGATAATAATCAGTATGAAGTTAGCAAAACAGTAGAAGTCTGGGATAGTGATGGGGAGGATTGGTATCAGGGAACAATTGAGAAAATCCAAGACGACCAATTCTTTATTCATTACCTTGGCTACGGTTCATCTTATGACGAGTGGGTAGGCGAAGATGACATTCGGACTCGCGATCTTAGCTCTACGGATGACAATGGGTATGCAGTGGGTCAAAAAGTGAAATGTTGGGATAATGACCAAGAGGCTTGGTATTCCGCAACGATTCAGCAAATCCAAAATCAGCAATACTTTGTTCACTATATCGGTTATGACTCATCCTATGATGAGTGGGTTGATAGCGATGAAATATCCTAACTATTGAATCGGTGTACGTACAAGTCGAAAAATCCTC
>CAZZZY010001186.1:0-1558 GCA_964658545.1 uncultured Acetobacteraceae bacterium
TGTCCTATCAGTCAAATTATCCCTGCGGCACGGAAATATCGCTGCTTCAGCTTCTAGTTATGCTTGCTATAGCATGATTGTCTGTAATATGCAGCAGGATGTGGATTTAGCTATCCAGTTTGGACAGTTAGCATTGAATTTAGTTTCAAAGCTCGAAGCTAAAGCGACTAAACCTGAAGTCTTAATGATTCTGGGATCGGGTATCTTACATCGCAAATCTCACATCAAAGAAACGTTACCACTTTTGAAGGAGGGATACACGACTGGACTAGAAGTCGGAAACCTGGAATATCTGGGACAGTGTGGAATCGTTTTCTGTCTGAATTCTTTTTGGTGCGGTCAACCCCTTGCTAGCTTAGAGCAAGATACGCGCACTTACTACAATGCTTTGGTGCAACTTAACCAATTGACACCAGCCAATTACTGTCTGATCTATTGGCAATCTATTCTAAATTTACTGGGAGTTGGGTCGCATCCCACCCTGTTGTCTGGATCGGCTCTCCAAGAGACAGAATTTCTGCCCCTGTTGCAGTCTGCAAATGACCTCTTTGGACTGTATAACTTCTATTTGCATAAGCTAATGCTTGGTTTTTTGTTTGGGGAAGTTGAGCTAGCTAACAATTATGCAGTTGAGGGCAGAAACTATTTAAAGGTGGCTGTGTCATCAGTCACCGAATCGACATTTTATTTCTATGATTCTTTGATTGCTTTGGCACTATTGAGTCAAGCTCCAGGCGAGATGTCAACAGCATTGGAGCGGGTGGCACAAAACCAAACCCAGTTACGGCATTGGGCGCACCATGCGCCGATGAATTATCAGCATAAGGTTGATTTGGTAGAAGCCCAAAAATGTCGAGTCTTAGGACACAAAGTAGAAGCCAGTGAGTTTTATGACAAGGCGATCGCTCTTGCCAAAGCCCACGAATATATCCAAGAAGAAGCCTTAGCCAACGAACTCGCAGCTAAATTCTACCTCGACTGGGGTAAACAGCGCATTGCTGGGGAATACATGACGAACGCCTACTATTGTTATGCTCGCTGGGGTGCTAAAGCCAAGGTTGCCGACTTGGAAAAACGCTATCCGCAACTGCTGGCTTCTATCCTCCAACAAACTCGCACTGCCTTCTCGGTTAACGAAACCGTCTTCGCCACGAGTACAGTTACCTCAACTAGTTCTTCTAGTTCTTCCTCCAGTGTCTCTGATTCTCTGGATTTAGCCGCTATTCTCAAAGCATCCCAAGCTATCTCAGGCGAAATCGAACTGGAAAAACTGCTTTCATCGTTGCTTGCGATCGTCATCGAAAACGCGGGGGCTGATAAATGCGTGTTCATGCTGTTGCGAGACGATCGCCTGTTGATCAAAGGGTCAATTATTGAGGGTTCGGAGCCAGTCGTATTACAACGCCTTCCCATTGAGTCGAGTCAGGATATTCCCCTGAAACTGATTTACAAAGTCTTGCACAACAAGCAGACCTCCGTGCTGCTGAATGCAACGGCTGATCCGACCTTAGCCAATGACCCGTATATCATGCGTCAGCAACCCAAGAGTATCTTGTGT
>CAZZZY010001187.1:0-1556 GCA_964658545.1 uncultured Acetobacteraceae bacterium
AACTGCACGGTAATTTGAGTTTGGCGGGAATCAGCCATTTGACAGGCGACAGTCCGCTTCCAAATCAAATCGTAAACGGCAAGTTCTCGACCGCCCAAACCAGTTTCTTGGGGAGTGCGGAAAGTGCTACCTGCTGGACGAATAGCTTCGTGCGCCTCTTGTGCGCCTTTAGATTTGGTGGTGTATTGCCGGGGTTGGGGACTGAGATATTGTTGACCGTAGAGCTTTTCTACAGAACTTCGAGCAGCTGCGATCGCTTGATCTGACAAATGCACCGAATCTGTCCGCATATAGGTAATATACCCTTGTTCGTACAAATTCTGAGCAACCCGCATGGTGTCGCGGGCTGAGAGGCGCAGTTTTCGGTTAGATTCTTGTTGCAGCGTCGAGGTGGTGAACGGTGGCGACGGTTTGCGCGTCACTGGGCGTTCTTCAATATCACTAACATTCCAGGTTTTCCCTGTTAGGCGTTCCTTGAGGGCTACCGCCTGGTCAACGTTTAGCAACAAGACATTACGACCTGCGGTAATTTCTCCAGTCGTTGAGTCAAAATCGCTACCATTAGCAATTTTGGTTCCTGCCAATGTTACCAACTGGGCACCAAAAGGCGTTTTTTCCTTTGACAAACTGGCTTTCAAATCCCAGTATGTACCTTCATGGAAAGCACGACGTTGGCGTTCTCTAGTGACTAAAAGTCGTACAGCTACAGATTGCACCCGCCCAGCAGATAATCCCCAGGCGATTTTTTTCCATAGCAGGGGAGACAGGGTATAACCCACGAGTCGATCTAAAATCCGCCGCGTTTCTTGGGCGCGAACCAACTGCTCATCAATATTGCGGCAGTTTTTCAGAGCTTTTTTGATCGCCTCTTGGGTAATTTCGTGAAACACCATCCGCTTTGTCGGAACTTTCGGCTTCAGCAATTGGTATAAATGCCAACTAATGCTTTCACCTTCCCGGTCTTCGTCCGTTGCCAGAATCAGTTCATCTACATCTTTAAGGGCTTCTTTAAGCTGGGTGACAATTTTCTTTTTGTCTTTTGGGACAACATATACCGGTTCAAAGTCGGCGTCCACATTTACCCCTAGCTGCGCCCATGTTTCCCCCTTGACGGCAGCAGGAATTTCACTAGCCGACTGGGGTAAGTCACGCACATGACCCATAGACGCTTCCACCCGATAGCCTGCTGGCAGGTAGTTGCGAATGGTACGAGC
Organism: uncultured Acetobacteraceae bacterium; assembly: GCA_964658545.1. Classification (GTDB taxonomy): domain Bacteria; phylum Cyanobacteriota; class Cyanobacteriia; order Cyanobacteriales; family Nostocaceae; genus Nostoc. Next base: position 1,215 of record CAZZZY010001187.1, read on the forward strand.
TTTGGTTGGAGATTCGACGATGACGAGAGTTGACATGGAAATTTCAATAAAAAGAATAGCTACTAAGCTAAACAGTCAAATTGAGGTAATTTTTGCAAATTGTCAAGATAAAAGGTCGCGCTTAGGGCGGTGATTTAATCCTCACATAAACTGTCTGCTTGAGAGAAAATCCCCTGAACTCATGGCCCAGTCTGTCCCAGAGGATAGAGGAGGGTAAGCTGGATGTGAATTTCCAGCTATTTCAATCTTTAACTTATCTAACGCATAATTGGCGACTACAGTTTTGAAAATATGTTGGGGAGTGGGGAGGGAGAAATGAAACCAATTCGCAATTCGCAATTC
>CAZZZY010001188.1:0-1551 GCA_964658545.1 uncultured Acetobacteraceae bacterium
TCCCCGATAACTCCGTAGACGGAATTATCACCGATCCACCATATTATGGAACAATTCCATACGCCGATTTATCAGACTTTTTCTACGTCTGGCTAAAACGCACCCTCGGCGACATCTTCCCTGAATTATTCTACTTAGAACTCACTGACAAAGACCGCGAAGCTGTTGCTAATCCTTCCCGCTTCCGTAATATGGGAGTATCGCCAGAAGAACTCGCCAACCAAGACTATGAAGCAAAAATGGCAATGGCGTTCGCCGAATACCACCGAGTCCTCCGCGACGATGGCGTAATGACAGTGCAATTCAACCACAAAGACTCCGGCGCGTGGGATGTCTTAGCCAAATCCCTCATCGATGCTGGTTTCGAGATTACCGCATCATGGGCAGTCAGCACCGAAAACCCCCAAAACTTGCACCAAGCACAGAAAAACGCAGTATCCAGCACCGTGCTTTTAGTATGCCGCAAACGCGACCCTAACGCCGAACAAGCTTGGTGGGATGACGTGCGAATTGACGTGCGAAATATCGTCTTTGAAAAAGCACCAGAACTCGAAAAAAGCTTAACTGAAGATTCTCGTCCTGCTGCTGATAGAGTAGCAGATCCGCAACGCCGCATTAAACCCCCTGGTATAAACTTGTGCTTAAGTGCTTTCGGTTCAGCTTTAAGTGTGTTTACCAAATATAGTTCCATCCTCGACAGTGCAGGTAATCAAGTTGAACCCAAAGCAGCATTTGAAGAAGTACGCCAAGCAGTAGTCGAATACCGACTACAAAAGCTATTAGAAGGTAAAGACTTCAACGGTATCGACCCCTTAACCCAATGGTACATCTTGGCATGGGATACCTTTGAAGCGCGAGAATTCCCCTTCGATGAAGCTAGACAACTCGCCTTAGCAGTGGGTGGTTTTGATGTTTCCGATTTGGTAAAAAAGCACAAACTACTTGATTCAGCTAGCGGTTACTGTAAATTACTTACCCCGCAACAACGCTTGAAAAAACGCGCCTTCTCCGTCACCGATACGGAATTTTCTGCTAGATATTTAGTAGATGGACTCCACGCCATTATCGCCCTTTACCAAGAAGAAGACAATACAGAACCAGTCCGCAGATTCCTCAAAAATACTGGCTTAGTTAGCAACGATTTATTTATGCGGACATTTGAAGTAGCGTTGAAAGTAATTCCGCGCATTGGTGATGAAAAGAAACGCCTGACTGAAGAAAAAGCATTATTAGATTTGTGGTTGGCTATGGATGAAATTAAAGCCAAAGTGTCTTATGTGCAGCCTGAGATACCATTTAATCAAGGTGGACAATTGAATCTATTTTGATAATTATTTTTGATTTTAATTGTAGTGCGGGCATCTTGCCCGCGTTTGTATTATCATACGTTTCCCGCGTTTGTATTATCATATCTTGCCCGCGTTTGTATAATATTCTCCCGCGTTTTTAATACACCAGGGAGCAAGATGCTCCCACTACCTAATATTTTCTAAGAATAGAGTTAACCTTAAATGAAGGGGGACAAATGAGCTTATTTTGATGACTGTCAAC
>CAZZZY010001189.1:0-1542 GCA_964658545.1 uncultured Acetobacteraceae bacterium
TCCAGTCCAAAACTCTCCTGCCAAGATACAATTCGATCTGATAAAAGCTGTTAAAGTCCATAAACCATTGATTCCCAAACCACCCTATGAGCATTCACGAAGTATTTATGCCGGCTCTGAGTTCTACTATGACCGAAGGCAAAATCGTCTCCTGGGTGAAATCGCCAGGTGACAAAGTGGAAAAAGGCGAAACAGTGGTGGTTGTAGAGTCAGATAAGGCAGATATGGATGTAGAAACCTTTTATGAAGGCTTTCTTGCCCATATCATAGTTGAAGCTGGTGAAACTGCCCCAGTCGGATCTGCGATCGCCTTCATAGCCGAAACGGAAGCTGAAATTGAACAGGCGAAATCTCTTGCCAATTCCGGCAGCGTGGCTACTACTACCTCTTCCCCTGAACTAATCTCCGCCACAGCCTCAGTTGCAACACCTGCCTTAGCGTCTCAAAACGGGTCTAACCACAAAGAAGGAAGGCTTGTAGCTTCACCCCGGGCTCGCAAATTAGCCAAAGAACTCAAAGTTGATTTAACTACTCTCCAAGGTAGTGGCCCCCACGGTCGCATTGTTGCCGAAGATGTAGAAGCGTTGTCCCATAAGGGCAAACAACCCGCTGCTGCCCCAGTTGCCCCACCAGCACCTATACCAATCAGCACCCCAGTTACACCCCCAGCACCTCGGACACCAGCACCCACACCAGTAGTAGCGGCTGTTCCTGGTCAAATCGTACCTCTAACTACCTTCCAAAATGCCGTAGTACGGAACATGGTAGCCACCATATCCGTGCCCGTCTTCCGTGTCGGTTATACAATTACTACTGACGGATTAGACAAACTTTATAAACAAATTAAATCCAAAGGCGTGACAATGACCACGCTACTGGCGAAAGCTGTAGCAGTGACATTGCAAAAACACCCATTGTTAAATGCTAGCTATTCAGACCAGGGTATTGTTTATCATTCTGATATCAACATTTCCGTAGCAGTAGCAATGGATGATGGTGGATTAATTACACCTGTGCTGCAAAATGCAGATGCAGTGGATATTTATTCTCTATCGCGGACTTGGAAGTCTTTGGTAGAACGTGCTAGGGCAAAACAACTACAGCCCCAAGAATACAACAGTGGTACTTTTACCCTGTCAAATTTGGGGATGTTTGGTGTAGACAAATTTGATGCGATTTTGCCACCTGGACAAGGTTCAATTTTAGCGATCGGGGCATCCCGTCCGCAAGTGGTAGCAACAGCAGACGGTTTATTTGGCGTGCAGCAACAAATGCAAGTCAATATTACTTCTGACCACCGGATTATTTATGGTGCCCATGCTGCGGCGTTCTTGCAAGATTTAGCAAAATTGATTGAGACAAATCCTCAATCTTTGACACTGTAGTTTTGAAAAGACACCAAATTTAAACGTTAGCGCTATGAACGAGTAGCAGTTTTCGTAGAGTAGCGCTAACAACAAATAATACTTACACTTATTTTTTTCTGTTCAAACTAAACGCCATCTGCCGAATTTGGAATTGCGAACTTTAGTATAATTCGCT
>CAZZZY010001190.1:0-1540 GCA_964658545.1 uncultured Acetobacteraceae bacterium
CCCAAATTAATTAGTTCGCAGATGCTAATAACGGAACTGTAACAATCTCCTTTAAGTTAACCGAGGAAAGGAGTTCTTCCCATTCCTTGGTAATAGTCATATTGGTAGGTTGGGCACTATGTAGGGCTGCAAGTGTTTCCACACAATCATACCAAATGCCATTTTTACCGAAAGCCGCCGCCCGCTTCAAAGCATCTTGCTGCTGCATGGCTGTTGTCAGTTCAGTACTAGGCTGGATGCGTTGAATCCAACCATCGACATAAGGCGTACTTGGGCTGAGTTGTCCATCAATTTTGACAGCTAGAAACCAATGGTAGTTTTTTCCTACTACTAAAGCGGGTGCATCAGATGGTAATTTGATAGCGATTACCCCAGCTTTAAGAGCAATAGGAATGGTCATTTGATGCTGCGTATTGCCAGTTTCATCCTTGAGGCTAAACACAGCTTCTTCTGCATTAGAAGCAGGAAGATATACCATAATTGTGGGACGTTCAGACGCTGTTGTGCCATAGAAGCTTTGGGGTAGGAGTGCGATTAGGGCTGCTGGGCCTATTGATCCTACACTTGAAGAATTTAAGTAGGAAGTACCAACGCGAGATGCTCCCCCACTTGCCTGTTGAGGAGCGCCTTTATCAGCACTAGGTGTAAACAGATTACCACGGGAAGCTCCTCCTGTTGCTTGTTGGGGCGTACCCTTCCCTGCGCTAGGTGTAAACAGACTACCACGGGAAGCTCCTCCCGTTGCTTGACTAGGAGCGCCTTTACCAGAAGTAGGGATAAAGAAATCACCACGGGAAGCTCCGCCGGTTGCTTGACTGGGAGCGCCATTGTTGATTGGTGGGGTAAATGTCACAGCATGGGCACTGTTCCATATACTACTAGCAAGCAGAGCGATGACGCTCAATTTACTAGCTAAATATCGACGTTTCATGATATTTCACTTCCTTCGAGAAGAGGTAACACTAAGTAATTACATTAATTTTGACTGTGAGAATAAGCTGGGAAAATCTCTTCATGTAAGATTTAAAGACTTAAATACCTATTAGCAATATAAACCAATTTGGAATGACATACCGTAAATATTAGTTATTTTTACAGAATTATTTTATCAGTAATATTACGTATTTAACAAAAGAGCAAGACATTGGTGACAGGTTAAGGTTGTGATGCATTTGTCAATCTATCTATAGAATGAAAAATTTACCAAAAACCGCGATAGGAAACACTATTTTTTGGTTAGCGATCGCCTAATTTTTGGGTTCACCATTTATTTTTGTGCCAAACCCCCCGTACAAAGCTGATTTTAATACATGGATTATTCCTAATTTTTCAGCATAAATTCTAATTGACAAAAGCAATTTCATCTTAACCTCTCACGAATGGAGCAAGAGGCAGATCGAAGTTCGCGGTTTAAGTTTCCCAGCAAAATCTCCGATTTGATCATGTCCGGTAAATTACTTGTGATATGTCATGGCGAGTTCTGCTTCCTTCACAGCCAGTTACCAACCAAAATGAAGGCAGACCAAAAGAAAGGATCGTG
>CAZZZY010001191.1:0-1535 GCA_964658545.1 uncultured Acetobacteraceae bacterium
GGGTTTCGGCGTTTTTTAATGTAGCCTATTTTTTCATCAAGATCCATGCCCAGCAGGGGTTTCAGAAATCCCGTGCGTTCGCCCTGTCCCCTTAACCGAGCAGTATTGGGGCTACGTCTACTCACTTTTTCTCTTTAAATAAGTAAAGTTAATAGGTCATATTAGCTTTGCAAAAGCGAGAGGGTTGATGAAAAATTGTAAAGCATTGTAGAGTAATTTTTTAGTAAGGAAGGCAGAATAAATACTGATCTCAGCATAGCTACCGTGACCAAATGGGTCTTGAGTTTAAGCCCCACTCCAAATTTATGCCACAGGTTGGTTCAGTGTAGGTCTAAGCCTTTGGATGTTAAAAATTGCTCTATTCGTTGATCCGATATATAGCGTTTCCTAAGCAGCTGAGGTACATCCAAATGTTATTTACCAAGGTTAGTAGCTTTGAAAACGTACCTCACACTTGTCGGCAACCGCTATATATAACTTATGTATAAGCAAATATTATGATTTATCCCTCACAATCATCTTTTGGACGCTTCCAAAAAAGGGTATTGATATACTACTATTTTTTAGTGATCGCAAAACTTTTCGGTCTACTGAATTTAATTAACTTCAGGTGCTTATGAGAATTAATATTGCTGGAGTCGGAATTGATAAATATAGTTTTGATGAAGTTGTGGAACTAATCATTAACTATGCGCTATCTCATCAGAAACCAGAATATGTCGTTACTCCTAATGCTATGCATATTGTGAGCTTACAGAGGGATGCTGATTTTCAAGATATCTATCGCAAGGCTTTTTTAGTGGTGCCAGACGGTATGTCACTGGTGTGGGCGGCTAAGTTTTTACAAACCCCTCTTTCAGGTAGAGTTAATGGTACAGATTTGTTCGAGAAACTCTGCACCATTGCTGCCGAAAAAGGATTGAAGGTATTTTTATTAGGAGGTCGCCCTGGTGCTGCCGAAAAAGCTAAAGAAACTCTTGTTGCTAGGCATCCACGTTTGCAGATTGTTGGTACTTACTGTCCTCCCTACGGGTTTGAGTCTCAGCCAAGAGAATTAGATTCAATCAACTCAACAATTAGAAGGGCGGCTCCCCATATTCTATTCGTAGGTTTGGGAGCACCAAAACAAGAAAAATGGATCGCTGCCAATTATTTGCATTTAGGTGTGCCGATTTCTGTAGGTATTGGGGTCAGCTTTGAGTTGGTTAGCAACATAGTAAGCAGATCACCAGTTTTGATGCAAAAAGCAGGTTTGGAATGGTTATTTCGGCTTTTGGTTGAGCCTCAACGCTTATGGAAGCGTTATATCTTGGGTAATCCTGCTTTTATTTGGTTGGTAATCAAACAGCATCTAGGATTATTTAAGAGACTTCCAAACTAAAAAATATCCCATCGCTTTTAGGCATTGAGCCGAGAACCGTGTAATTTGGGCTTCTTCAAGAAGAGAGTATGTACTCTACTCCCGGATTTATCACCAGATTTTTCAAACAGAAACTTTTTCTTTGTCCAGAGGTCGTAGGGGCGGGTTGAGTGAC
>CAZZZY010001192.1:0-1532 GCA_964658545.1 uncultured Acetobacteraceae bacterium
TAGCGAGTCAGACGCTCCTACGTCGCTAACGCTACGCTATTGAGCGTCTGGGGTTTCCCTAAGTGGAGCAACTGCCGTCATGGGCTATGGATTATTCACTTTGGACATATGATTCTTTTAAAGTTCTGGTTTAATGCGATTGAGTTGGGAGAGCAAATATTGCGTCACTAGAGTAGGCTGTTCGGCTTGCATGAGCGATCGCACCACCGCTACACGTTCGGCTCCCGCATCGATCACATCATTGATATTATTGGCATCTATTCCCCCAATCGCAAACCAGGGAATTGAGCAATTTTTGGCAGCATAACTGACATATTCTAAACCTGTTGCTGCTTTACCTACTTTCGTGGGAGTTTCATAAACTGGCCCCACACCAATGTAATCTACACCTTCAGCAATTGCTCCTTGCATCTCTTCTTTATTTGTGGTAGATAAACCTATCAAACGCTGTGAACCGAGTAATTGCCGAGCAACAGCAATGGGCATATCTTGTTGTCCTAGATGCACCCCATCTGCATCGACAGCTAAAGCTAGATCCACGCGATCGTTAACGATGAACAAAGCACCGTAGAGATGGCATAACTGCTGGAGTTTTCTCGCTTGTTCCAGACGCAAAGAATCATCAGCAGTTTTGTCGCGGTATTGTAAAAGCGTTAATCCACCTTTGAGTGCAGCTTCGACATTATTCAACAAACTTTCACTAGGGGAAGTCACAAAATACAAATGCGATCGCCACAATAATTGATGGCGCTGATGACCCATTAAACTACTTTCTAGGGTATAAACCTGATAGCGCATCTGCTTACAAGCTTTAGCCATATTTGGCTGGTAAAGTTTGCTGTATTCTTCCAGCACCCGCAAGGCTTCTTCTATGCGGCAAAAGTTAGCTTGCAATACCGATTTGATACTAGCTCGTTGTTCTTCTTGAGGATGGGTTAACTCAGTCCCAAGATCGCCTGGTGTATCTCGCGCCGCCCGCAATTCTGGGGTATGCCACTTAGCTACCTCTTGTCGCAAGCGCTTACATTCAAGAGCTAACTGGGCATTATTCAAGCCAAAGCGACACCATTCTTCAATAATTCGCAAGCCTTCACGGGCACGGTCTAAATTTGCATCTAAAATGCGGTAGACAACTCGCTGTACTTGCTCTTTTTGGCTGTATGGCTCGACCATTACAACAACCCCGTTAGTGCTTTCATCAAAATGTGAATTATCATATGTCCTAGTAACCATAAGTTAATTAATCTGCTTTTTTTTACTCAGTCTTTGTTTAATCTACGGAAAACAACGTAGTAGTGAGGGTTACGATAAATTATCCCATGTTCCTATAGGCAGTGATAAGGGTAGTTTGAGGCTACAGTTTCGCACTAAGGTTAGTCAAGTATTTTAGGGTAGACGACAAGCTGACAAAGGACTGGACAGAGCGCATACACCAGAAAATCTCCAATAGACATCTCCGAAAAAGAAAAAGACCCCGCTTCCATTCCTCTCCCCGTTGGCGTCAGCCTGCCGTTAGGCAAGGGTCGAGAGGC
>CAZZZY010001193.1:0-1523 GCA_964658545.1 uncultured Acetobacteraceae bacterium
GAACAAAAGATTTATTACACGGCGGAGGCAGCACTGAGAACTGGGTTAGAGTGGTTGCGGGATGAACGGTAATGAGTGCGTATATGCGATCGCCGTTCGCGCTAGCGTCTCCATTAGCTCATGTCCTACTGTAGGCGGTAAGCGTAGCCATGCCGTCAGGCTTATCGGTCTGGTAACTAGATGATATTTTCTAGCCAGTCACTTGGGGATAGGTTCATTGTCAGATTGTTTTAAATTTCTCTTGCTGTAATCAGAGCATAATCATAAATTTTTGGGCTGATTCTTGTTCCTTTACTCATTAAATCATCTAAAATATTCTTGACATTATCAATCAATCCTTGCTCTTTTGCTAAGATAATCACTCCAACTAAACCAATAATTGGCAAGCCTCTACTAATAGCAACTTTTCTCCCAGCTTTTTCATCAATTAAAAGTTGATCTGCTTTTAATTCTTCTGCCAAAATAATTGCCGAACATTCTCCTAAATCCAAGTCGGTTTCTAATTGTAATTGTTCAATGAGTTGGTTATTACTTATAGAAAGAACTTCTAGCCATAAGGCTGATTTTACAGCTAAAACTGCGGGATGATCCCCCGTTGTTAATTCTGCATAGACTTGTTGAGGAATTATTACTCTACCAAAAACAGCCGGAAGCAAGTCTAATCTACCAACTTTAGAAAGTTCACTTAATGGGGTTGTATCTGAGACAACAATCATAGATTATTGCCTTGTAATTTCACTTTTGCTTGATTAACTTCTTGCTGAAATTCCTCTAAAGTCATACTATCGTCAAATAGGGATATTTCATGCTTAGACATTAAATCTATTACGTCTAGTCTAGGAATTCCTAGTAATTGACTAGCCTTACCAGTGCTAATTTCTCCATATTTAAGTAGAGTCATCACATAAGCTTCTTTGGCTTTAGTTTCTGCTTCTTCTCTAATGGTATTATTAACAGAATGAACGGGAATAGTAAATTCTACTTTAGTCATAATTCCAGAATATTTTCTTTGTAATGTTTCATTTTCAACAGGGTTGATATTATATAATATATCGTTTTTCTATCGGCTAAAGTCGAGTTATTCGGCGATTCCAACTAGTCAATTTTACTACGGTAGTATCAAGTGTACACTGTCATACTCGCACCCTCTCTAAATCATAGTCAGTCACCCGTGCGATGGAATCCCTAGATGTAAAAACCTCGTCGCCTTTTTCAGAGATGCTGGGAGAGATCCATTCCACACTGTAAAACCACGCATCGTTGATTAGTTGAATTCCCTGGACAATACGAATCGGTGGCCCATCACCATGAAACCAAAACTCAACTAACTCACCGAGTCGAAACACAGGTTTTTCTTTGGTGTTCGGTTGTAAGTTACCTGTGCCAATAAGTTCACTTCCCAAAACAGTAATATTGGTATTACTAGCGTTGATTTCATATTTCCAGCCATGTTCTGACCACTCCACGCCAGTGCATGTAACTTCGCAGCCCCCTCAATAGACAAAGACTTAACCGTACCATCA
>CAZZZY010001194.1:0-1519 GCA_964658545.1 uncultured Acetobacteraceae bacterium
TGGGGAAACCCCAAGACCGCACTGCCTCCCCAATGCCCAATTCCCAATTCCCAATTATTAAAACTTTTGTATTGATGACGACCAAGGTCGCCAGATTGTCAAGTATTTTGTTTAAATTAGGAATGTATGCTCGGCCTGTACAGTGGTAGCCTGTGTTAGATTGAGCATACTGACTATATATTTTCCCTCTGACGCAGCTGTCATTATGGTGATTACAAAAAGTAGGCTTGTTTTGGGTGCTACGGCAGTGACACTCTCCACGATCGCAGTTACTAGCCTTGGCATTCACTCGCGAGGTCAGGCTTTATTTAAAGCAAGTCCCAAAGAATTAATAGATGAAGTTTGGCAAATTGTTGAACGCCAATATGTAGATGGTACTTTTAATCAGGTAGATTGGCAGGCTGTTCGTAAGGAGTACTTAAGCAAGTCCTACAGTAATCAGCAGGAAGCATATAAATCCATTCGAGAAATGCTGAAAAAGCTACAAGACCCATATACCCGGTTTATGGACCCAGAGGAATTTAAGAGTATGCAAGTGGATACCTCTGGAGAACTCACAGGGATTGGGATCACGATTAGTCAGGATGAAAAAACCAAGCAACTGGTTGTAATTGCGCCAATCGAAGATACACCAGCATTTAAAGCTGGTGTTTTGGCAAAAGATATCATCCTCCAAATCGACGGCAAAAGCACCAAAGGGATGGATACTAATCAAGCAGTATCCCTGATTCGAGGTGAAGCAGGAACGCAAGTCAGCTTAACGATTCAGCGCGACGGTCAGACAAAACAATTTGACATTAAACGGGCGCGAATTGAAATTCATCCAGTTAAATATTCCCTAAAGCAAACTCCAGTAGGTAATCTTGGCTACATTCGCCTGAACCAGTTCAGTGCTAATGCTGGTAAAGAAATGCAAACCGCCATCAAAGATTTGGAAAGCAAACGGGTAGCTGGATATATTCTGGATCTACGTGGTAATCCGGGTGGGTTACTGTTTGCCAGTGTAGACATTGCCCGGATGTGGATAAATAAAGGCAAGATTGTCTCCACCGTTGAACGCCAAGGAGAGGCAGAAAAAGAAGAAGCAAACGGACACGCCTTGACGAATAAACCTTTAGTGGTGCTAGTAGATAAAGGTTCAGCCAGTGCGAGTGAAATTCTTTCCGGGGCTTTGCAAGACAACAAACGTGCTACTTTGGTTGGTACTCAAACCTTTGGTAAGGGATTAGTACAATCGGTACGTCCTTTGGAAGATGGCTCAGGATTGGCGGTAACAATTGCTCATTACTATACCCCCAACGGTACAGATATTAATCATAAAGGTATTAATCCAGATGTGAAGGTAGAGTTGACCAAAGAGCAAATACAGAACTTATGGCTGCATGGACGTGACAAAATCGCTACCCTAGCAGACCCCCAATTCGCTAAAGCAGTGGAAGTGATAGGTAAAAAAATTGCTGCTAAGGGCACAGCCACAGCAGAAAAATAACAATTCAAAATTCAAAATTCAAACATTTTA
>CAZZZY010001195.1:0-1507 GCA_964658545.1 uncultured Acetobacteraceae bacterium
GACAAGAAACTGACCAGTTTTATCCCATAAGGTTTCGCCTACCTTTTCGCCAGTTTTTTCCAAAGCTTTAGTCGCAATCACAGTCCCAATAGCGATCGCACCAGCAGTCAATGGCTCCATATTGCTACCTCTTTTGCACGGCATCTTATTTATTACTACATGGTTAGAGTTCTAAATTCCACAATCTCCGCAATCGAAATAAAAAACTTATAGCTGAAGTTACGGATCTTTTGTAATGCGCCATTCTACGAAAGGGCTAAAAAGTGTAACAGATGGCTCAAAGTCCTAATCTTTCGTAACCGTTCCGGGGCTAGAAGAGCGATCGCTCCCCAGCTGGGCATCAGGCGATCGCTCAAGTTTCCTCTAAGAAAAATGGGCAGGCTACATAACCTGGAACTACGCCCGTTTCCTCAATTACTGCACCGATCGCCTAATTTTTCAGCGTGTTGGTGGTCGCTACCGCTTCATCCACAAACTACTGCAAGACCACTTCGCCCAAATGGAGTTTAAGCGCAATGTTGACTGAGAAAGAAACTACACTCTTGCCATCGCTCCCCAGCAAATACAAGCGATCGCTCCCGACCATCGCCCCCACCAAATCAAGAGAGGAAAAATTAAACGAGGTAGAGGTGCGATCGCCTCCGACGGGCGGTTACGCGATCGCACAAGAGTATCTGCTTTCAACTGGAGCTTAATTCTTTAAATAGATGAGATAAATTATTAAAAATGCATATACTGCAATTATCAAGCAATGAATTTATTAGCTCCCAGCTTTAGACCTACTAGGAGCTTTTTTTATTTATTATCCATCTCAATTAGGGGGTATATCACAAGAAGTAACAGCGTTCATCCTCAAGGCTATTAATAATTGGTTCTGTTGGTAGATTGAATGCCAATGTTGGGATTGCTATTGTTTATTTGTAAGTCAAAAACGTTTATCAAATAAAAACAATGAATATTCTTGCTTGGATTGTTTTAGGTCTAATTGCTGGTGCGATCGCAAAGGCTATCTACCCCGGTCATCAAGGCGGCGGAATCTTAGCAACAATCTTATTAGGAATTATCGGTGCTTTTGTTGGTGGTAGTTTGGGTGTATTCTTCAGTACAGGAACCTTGACGTTAGCCGCCCCCACACTCAGCATTCCCGGTGTTGCAGTAGCGGTTCTTGGCGCAATTGTCGCTGTTTTCTTGTGGAACTTGCTAAATCGTCGCAGTGCAATCTAAGAAATTAAATTGGAATTAATTAATAGTAAAAATCAGGGAATCCATTTCACTATATTTTCTCCCTGAACTTAAATTATTTGAATAGCGCCTGCCTGTATTTAGGTGGGCGCTTATAAAAATACCAACTGTATCTTTCTTTTTCTGTAAAAAGTGTGAGGGGGTGACAACCATCGTATGGGTCAAATACAATCCGTCCATCACTGGCATATACCTTGAGGGGGTGCATATGTAGGGCAAACGCATCTAAAGTATAAGAATCCTTTAATAGCAAGGGTTTCGGCGT
>CAZZZY010001196.1:0-1483 GCA_964658545.1 uncultured Acetobacteraceae bacterium
TCTCCACTGGATTCTAGGTTTCTTAATGAACTACAATTCATTAATGGTGGAGGTTATAATGGTTGCCGTGTTGCTGCTAGTACAATACGGCGTAAATAAGGTTAGGGTATAAATAATGTAGATAACTGAATTACTTATGCCTTGCCAAGCGCTAACAATTACCTTGAGTGATGCAAACCAGGAAGCCCTAGAAAAATTAGCGAATCGACCCAGTACACCACAACAAATAGCACAACGTGCCCGGATTGTGCTAAAAGCTGCTGAGGGGAAAAATAATGCCGAAATTGCTCGGACGCTCGATATCAGCATCAAGATGGTGCGGCAGTGGCGACACCGTTGGGTTGATAGCAGTGAGCAATCCAAGACGGTGACTGAGCGATTGCTTGATAGTTTGCGTCCTGGTGCACCGTTAAAATTTACCCTGGAACAGCAAGTTGAATGCATGGCGATCGCGTGCCGTGACCCAATGGAATATGGTCGTCCCATAAGTCATTGGAGCGTTCATGAACTAGCGGATGAGTTGATTGAACAAGGGATTGTAGAGCAGATATCTCCCCGCCAGGTTGGACGATGGTTAAACGAAGCAGAACTTAAACCACACCAGTCTCGCTACTGGCTTTTTCCCCCCGTATGACCCGGAATTTGAAGTCAAAGTAGAAGATATCAGCCAACATTATCTGAGTGCCCTAACCAGAGCAGAACTGGGAGAACGTACTATTAGTATGGATGAAATGACCGGCATTCAAGCTCTCGAACGAGCTTTACCCAGTTTACCGATGCGACCTGGCAAAGTCGAACGTCAAGAGTTTGAATATATTCGACATGGTACGCAAACCTTAATTGCTAATTTTGATGTTGTTACAGGGCAAGTCCTGGTTCCTACTATTGATCAGCACAGGACTGAAGCTGATTTCTTGGCGCATTGTCAACGCTTAATTGCCTCTGACTCGACTGCGAGTAAGTGGCATTTGATTCTGGACTGTCTAAATATCCACCAATCGGAATCCTTAGTACGATGGATTGCTGACAAGGAAGGTATTCCCCAGGCTGATGTCGGTGTTAAGGGCAAGTCTGGCATCCTCCAATCAATGAAAACCCGCGCTCAGTTTCTTGCCAATCCCAAACACAAAATTGTTTTCCACTTTACTCCAAAGCACTGTTCATGGCTCAATCAAGTTGAAATTTGGTTTAGCATTTTGACACGCAAACTTTTACGAAGAGGTAGTTTTTCTTCTCAGATGGATCTCAAACAACAGATATTGAATTTCATTGACTATTTCAACCAAAAATTGGCTCGTCCCTTCCAATGGACTTTTAAGGGTAAGCTTTTGGCCGCATAAGCCCTATCTAAATTTACGCCGTATTGTACTAGTTCAGTGCGAATACGAATCTGAGGATTTTTTCTTGGAGAATTTTCTTCATTGTTGTAGTCGTCTAAAGCATCGATCGCATTACTTAAAATATTCATAAATACTTGGTTGAG
>CAZZZY010001197.1:0-1471 GCA_964658545.1 uncultured Acetobacteraceae bacterium
CAGCTGGGCAATCAGCATACTTGGATATCTACGGCAGTACCACTCCGGGCCGCGAAGGTATGTCTTTTGATGAAGAAACAGAAGAGCGATCGCCACCGCCCACTAGGAGAGAAGCGCGGGGAAATGATGGGCCCAAACCCATTGTTAAACCCCGCCTCCGCTAGGTTAAAACTAGAGGGCAAATCTGAGCGGAGGTAACTACAACCGCTCAGAATTTTCGTAAAGATGGAAAGTAGCAAAAAGATTTTTAGATATTTTTTTGAACTCTTCACCGGTAGGGGCGTACAACGTTACGCTCCCTACAAAAGATTAATTTGTTGCAAAGATTTTTCTAAAATGTAAGTAAAAAAGCGTAATTTCGCCTTGAGCGAGAAAATATTAACACCAACTTAAAAAATGATTGCGACAGATGGATTTGCCAAAGCGATTACGACTAACTCTTTGACAATCTAAAATCTAAAATCCCAAATCCCAAATCGTATAACCTTTGTCAAAAATAGATCCTTACGAATTAAAAAATACTATGGCAGGTGCTTTAACAATTCAGCTGCCCAATGTTGCCAGTGCGATCGCTCTTGGGGGAGATGGAGAAGAAAATCTCAAAACCCTATCTCGCCAAACAGCAGCCACTTTAGTGCTACGCGGACAGGAATTAGTCATTTCTGGTACTCAAGAGCAAATTGAGCTGGCTTCTCGATTAGTGCGATCGCTTGAAGACCTCTGGATTAAAGGCAATACCATCACCAGTGCCGATATTTTAACAGCCCGTCAAGCCATAGATAGCGATCGGCAAGGGGAATTGCAAGATTTACAGCGAGATGTCCTTACCAGAAGTCGTCGGGGTGAAGAAGTCCGTGCTAAAACCTTTCGCCAGCGTCAATATATCGACGCACTCCGTAAGCGTGATCTTACCTTTGGGATTGGGCCTGCGGGTACTGGCAAAACTTATCTCGCCGTTGTTGTCGCCGTGCAAGCACTCCTTGCCAACCAAGTTGAAAAGCTAATTTTAACTCGCCCTGCCGTTGAAGCCGGTGAAAAACTCGGTTTTTTGCCTGGAGACTTACAGCAGAAAGTTAATCCCTATCTTCGCCCCCTTTACGATGCTATTTATGAATTCATCGATCCAGAAAAAGTACCCAGTTTAATGGAACGCGGTGTGATTGAAGTCGCCCCCCTCGCCTATATGCGGGGACGCACTCTTAATAACGCCTTTATAATTGTCGATGAAGCTCAAAATACTACACCCGCTCAGATGAAAATGGTTTTAACTCGTTTGGGCTTCCGTTCGCGGATGGTGATTACAGGCGACATGACACAAACTGATTTACCACTCCACCAGCAATCGGGTTTAGGAGTGGCTTTACAAATTTTAAAACCCGTTCAAGGCATTGCCTTTTGCGAATTTTCCCAAGAAGATGTCGTGCGCCATGCTCTGGTTCAGCGTATTGTCGCTGCTTATGAACAATATGAG
>CAZZZY010001198.1:0-1397 GCA_964658545.1 uncultured Acetobacteraceae bacterium
TTGGTATTACTCCTAACCCAAAGATTTAGACTTTTTGAAGCTGAAGGTTCTTTTGGAATAGTTCTTGAACGTTTTTCCAAGCATCAGCAGCAGCTTCGGCATTGTAACTGGCACGATGGTTGCAGAAAAAGCCATGTCCTGCCCCAGAATAGCGGAAGATAGCATGAGGGATCTGATTTTTTTTCAATTCAGCCTCAATCTGTTCTGTCTGTTCCAAGGGGATTCCCTGATCATCAAGACCAAAAAAGGCGTAAATGGGGCCTTTAATATCAGGAGTGCGGTTAATTGTAGGTTCTCCACCACCGGGAGTTGAGTTGGGAATACCGCCACCATAGAAGGAAGCTGTAACTTTAATATCTGGTAAAGTGGCAGCTAGATAAACTACATGACCACCAAAGCAGAAACCAATGGAGCCGATCGCATCTCCTTGCACATTTGGTAAGCTTTTTAAATAAGCGATCGCAGCTTTAATATCACTCAATATTTCCTCTGCTGTTGTCTGTTCCTTATACCCTCTTCCTTGTTGGACATCTTCAGGGGTGTATCCACCCTCAAAACCGGGAGCGGTGCGTTGAAATAAAGTCGGGGCGATCGCCACATACCCCTCTTTGGCAAACTTCTCAGCAACTTCCCGAATGTGAATATTAACGCCAAAAATTTCCTGAATCACGATCACGGCTGGGAAGGTTCCCTTTTGTGCCGGTTCGGCTAAATAAGCATCAATTTGCAAATCTCCGTTAGGGACTTTAACTTGAGTGGTGCGAATTTCTGTGTTTGTCATCTTGGGAATTAGCCTGTAATTGCTTTGAGGACGAAATGTTTTATGGTAAGTCTTGTAAAATACTACTTAAGCTTTACCAGATTGCCGTAGTTTTGAGAGTAGTATTTCACAAACAATGGGCAAAGGCAAGTCCTTATTTAAGGAGGGGATAGGGCAAAGGTTATAGGGAATGGGGCAATCCTCTAAATTCGGAGATATACCAACAGGAGAATGAAAATGGTACTCAAAGCAATTCATCATATTCAAGTAACGTATCCTCTTGAGGCGGAGAATGCAATGCTGTCTTTCTACAGCAAAGTTTTGGGATTGACTGAAATTCCCAGACCTGATGCGATCAAAAACGATTCAGGAGCCTGGTATGAGGTGGGAGACATTGAATTACACGTCAGTACAGAGAAAAACGCCAATAACCAAGCATCTAGACGACATTTTTGTTTCCAAGTCGATAACTTGAACGCTTTTGAGGAACACCTAAAAGGGCATGGGGTAGAAATTATTCCCGATCAACGACCACTCCCTGGATGCGTGCGGCTTTTTCTTTGCGATCCCGGTGGGAATCGTCTAGAGATCGCAGAGTTCGTAAAAAGTACTTTTACACAGCTATAAACCAATACAG
>CAZZZY010001199.1:0-1392 GCA_964658545.1 uncultured Acetobacteraceae bacterium
TATTTCTTGTTGGAGTTTGTCTGCCATGACTTGACACCATATTTGTAAAGCCTCTCTCTTTAAACTTGTAGCGAATTATGAGCGGCTTGACATCTCCCAAGAAGTACAGTTTTCCAGAGCAAAGAGGAATTATTCTGAGACTTAAATATAGACGTATGAAGGTTGACAGAGGTTTTTATTTCACAACTGATAACCTAATGTCAACAACACTTTCCCTTCTAAAGTAGTGAGTATTTATGGAGTCAGAACCCCCACTCTTATTTGCAATCTTGTTTTGTCAATTACCCGCAATTGATGACAAAGAGCAACTGAGTTTCGTTCTAATCCACCTTCACCACTTTGAATTAATAAGCAGGTTGGCAAAGACACACGACGTAAATTTGTTGTTAGAGGAATAGTGATAACAGTGGTGGAAAATTCGGCGACAATATTATCTGGAAATATAATAACTGGTCTTGTGCCTCCTTGTTCAGAACCCTTGGTAGGATCTAAATTCGCTAGCCATACTTCACCTCGTTGAACCTTCATTTCAAATTTTCTTGTGTAAGAAATTCTGCATATTCATCTAATCCAGCTTCAGCCAGTTTCACACTTTTTACTTTTGAACTCTACTTACATCAACTTTCCTTTCTAAAAAGTCGTTATCCTTAAGAATTTTATAGAGATTAATATCTTGCTCTAGTAAGCAAGCGTGTCCGCAGTGAGGCAACACCACAATCTTGTTATTTGGTAAGATATTGGCTATGCGCTTCACTTCAGTTACAGAAGGCAAAAGGCGATCGCTACCACCGGCAATCAACAAAACTGGTTGAGTTAAGCGACTCAACTTTTCTTCATCAATTTCAAACTCTCGCAGTAAAGACAATCGCCACAGAACGGTTTCTGCTGGGACAGAACGCATAGTTTTCAGCAGTTCATGGCGATCGCTCCGAGAAATGCGGGGTAAAGATGCCAGAAACGGCAACAACCCCAGTGCGCCAACATCATACAATGCTGATGGCACTAAGTAAGTTAGTTGGGATGCCCAACTCAACCAAGGGCGAAGATGAAAGGATGAAGCTGGGTTAATTAAGATAGTTCGTTTAAATAAATGCGGTGCTTGGATGGCTACTTTCATTGCCAAGCAACCACCAAAAGACTCACCACACAGGTAAACTGGTCTCTGAGAGCTTTTCTCTAATTCAGCGTCGATTAAGTCCAATACACTTTGAGTTAGCACATCCCAAGTGTTTAGGTTTTGGCGGGGAATCGCCAAAGAACGCACATCAAAGCCAGCTTCTAATCCAGCTGTTTGCGATCGCAATAGTTGACCAGTTCCATCCATTCCTGGTAAATATACCAATAAGGGATACTCTGGTTGTACTCGTTCAGGAGTCAGGAAACAAGGTTTTA
>CAZZZY010001200.1:0-1358 GCA_964658545.1 uncultured Acetobacteraceae bacterium
TACTCGTCCCGAAGCGATTAAACTAGCTCCAGTGATTCAGGTTTTTCAGAAGTCTTCAGGTTTTGAGTCGCAAGTAATTCTAACTGGACAGCATCGGGAGATGGTTGAGCAAGTTATGCAGCTGTTCAACATTAAGGCAGATTATGACTTGGAAATTATGCAGCTTCAGCAATCTCTAAATGATATTACCTGCCGTAGTTTACAAGGGTTAGAAGCGTTATTTAAGGAGAGAAAGCCAGATTTAGTGTTGGTGCAGGGAGACACTACGACGGCTTTTGCCGCAGCTTTGGCAGCTTTTTATCAAAAAATCCCTGTTGGTCATGTAGAAGCAGGGTTAAGAACTGATGATATATTCAATCCTTACCCAGAAGAAGCTAATCGGCGGTTGATTTCTCAAATTACTCAGTTGCACTTTGCGCCGACTCCTTGGGCTGTGGAAAATTTGCATCGTTCTGGTGTGTTGGGTGAAATTCACATGACAGGTAACACGGTAATTGATGCACTGTTGAATATAGCTGCAACCCAAGCAGTTTGTAATGTACCGGGCTTAGACTGGGATTCATATCGCGTTCTGTTAGCAACAGTTCATCGGCGAGAGAATTGGGGAGAACCTCTTTTAGCGATCGCTCAGGGCTTTTTAGAAATTTTAGACAAGTTTCCTGATACAGCAATGCTCTTACCATTGCACCGCAATCCGACAGTGCGAGTGCCGTTGCAAGAACTTTTAGGGAATCATCCCCGAATTTTCTTGACAGAACCTCTAGATTATGGCGAACTAGTGGGAGCAATTGGGCGATCGCAGCTTTTGCTAACTGACTCTGGTGGCTTGCAGGAAGAAGCCCCCAGTTTGGGAAAACCAGTACTGGTTTTGAGAGATACCACCGAAAGACCAGAAGCTGTTACAGCCGGTACAGCCAAACTTGTAGGTACTACGAGTGAAAACATTTTTGCCGCCGCAGCTGAGTTACTCAGCGATCCAAATGCTTATGCAGCAATGGCAAATGCAATTAATCCCTTTGGAGATGGTCATGCAGCAGAGCGCATTTTGGAGATTGTACAAAATTACTTGGGTCTTTCATTAGAAACATCAACTTAAAATAATTCGTAATTAGGAATTACGGATTTTTAAAGTTCGGTGTTTGTAACGGACTATACATAGTAAAACAATTAGCAATACAAGCGCTTTGATCATTGATGGCTCCACTACCTTCCTCACTTCCGTAGGGGTTTTAGGAGTAACATTACATGGAATCTCAATCATCTGTGTGTGATCAGAACCATTACCATTGGGAGTCAGATCGCATTCGCCTTTGCTTGTGAGAGAAACAGGTGTATTTCCTGAAGACAAAGGTGTATTT
>CAZZZY010001201.1:0-1283 GCA_964658545.1 uncultured Acetobacteraceae bacterium
ATCGGGTAAAATCTAAACTGGTCTTTGCTAGCAATGTGCGTCAAGTATTGGCAGCGGTAGAAAGTGGCAACGCCGAAGCTGGTTTAGTTTACGCCACTGATGCCAAAATCTCCAACAAGGTAAAAGTCGTAGTCGCTGCTGACGATAAGTTTCACTCACCGATTGTCTATCCAATGGCAGTAATTAAAGACAGTAAAAATATTCCCGCAGCCAAGGAGTTTATCCAGTTTTTATCTGACAGTCAAGCCAAGACTGTACTCAAAAAATATGGGTTTCTGGTGCGATAACAAGGGGATTTTGCTCCAAGCCTTGTTAATTGAGGTCTAAGAAGCTGTGGACTGTAACTTTTCTAATCGTGCTAGCACTTCTGAACTGTGGATAGTTGGGTTGACTTTGACGAAAGTCTCCCGCAAGATGCCTTGAGGATCAATGATAAAAGTGTGGCGCATCGATAAGAAACCGAGCCACGAACCATAAGCTTTACTTACTGAACCATTAGTGTCAGCCAACAGGGGGAATTTTAATCCCTCTGAATCACAAAATTTGGCGTGAGAATCAATGTCATCAGCACTTACGCCAATAATCTGGGTATTTTTATCGAGGTATTGGGGTAAGTCTTGCTGAAAACGACGAGCCTCTATAGTGCAACCAGAGGTGAAGTCTTTAGGATAAAAATAGAGGACTAGCCACTTACCGCGTAAGTCAGAGAGGGAAATTTGGCCATCACCTGTGTTAGTTGGCAAAGTAAACTCCGGTGCAGGTTGATTAATAACAGGAAGTTTACCACCAAGAGCATGAACAGCAGGGGTAAAGTTCAGCCAGCTGATGACAGAAATACAGCTGGCAAATAATATGCTTAAAAAAGTGCGGCGGGAAATCATGTGCAAACCAGAATCACAACTTTACACAAGTTTACAATTCTTGGTTGCTATAAATCTCACTCTAAATGAGATTTGGGAGGAATATCTGTGCTTTCTATGTATTGGCTATCTAGGAGAAAGGCTCCTCTAGCGAAGCGAATACCCCAATATCCACCAGGACGGCGATCAATGACTATACCCTCTTCACCAATGTGAAGAACATCAGGTGGGCGCAGCATGGGCATGGGTTCAGCCGTTTTGACGTAGGGCGGTAGTGCCACAACACGAACTTGACTACCAATTGCGAATTCTTGAGACATCTTAAAATCAAGCTAAGAGTTTTGATTAACTCATAACTTATAACTATCTTGAAAGTCTACTAAATTGGGGATTGGACATGGGAATGAAATCACTTCGCTTTTT
>CAZZZY010001202.1:0-1282 GCA_964658545.1 uncultured Acetobacteraceae bacterium
CACAGCAAGATTTCCAAGTCTACCACAAGGGGCAAGGTACACCACTTTCAATTTACACTTTGGGAGATGGTGAGGATACTATTCCAGTAACAGTGGCAATTCGAGGGATTCCTGGTAAAGCTAGTCCCCAAGATGTACAAACAGTTTGGGAATGGGTACAACAAGCACTTAGTATTCATGGAGTTGGTAGTCGTACCTCTGCGGGATATGGTCAGATTAAAGCACCTACGAGTTTTACACCCTCAGCACAATTGCGCCAAGCTGAAGATGGTTCAACTACTAAAACTTTTGAATTTAAACTCTACAGCCAAGGTTGTGCTGGTGCTAATCGGCAACAACAGGATTTTCGCCCGTCCCATTGGCGCGGTTGGTTGCGTTCTTGGATATTGCGGTTTCTGTTGGGTGTAATGTCCAAAGATAACGCAGAAAAAACCTTATGGGAACTAATGGGAATCATAGAGCCAGAGACCCGCAAAGGTTGTGTACAAATTCGCATGATTCCAGACCAAAAAATTTGGGGTGAGCGATCAATTAACTCGCCTTACTTTTATGTTTGGGAAGGTAAACTACAAGTTACTGCACCAAGTGAAATTCTCAACAAAATTATTCTCCCAATTATCCGGTTTGCAGTTAGTACAGGAGGTGTTGGTAGAGGTTGGCGACGACCAATACATATTTTCCACATGAATAATGGCTATGCTGCAACACGGGGAAGTCATTTAGTCATCAAACACCAAGTCCGCAACAGAGAAGGAATCTTACAGAAAAGAACTTTAAGTTTGCTACTAAATCCAGAAAGTTGGACTTCTACCTATGATAATTGGTTGGCGGCTGTGCGATCGCAGTGGACTGACAGAATTAACATTAATGCAAATCAGTCATTAGAAGCTGAGGTATTTTCACCCTCTACTTGTGCTGTTTACTCCGTTCCTGGTTGCGAAGCTAACCCCATTGATGAGAATGATTTGGAATGGCTAGAAACTGATGCAGTAGCAACTCGTGGAGAAGGTATGCACCTGATTTACGAACAAACTCCTCCCCGTAATTACAAACGTAATCCAGATATTGGTGGGAATGCTGCAACTGGTAATCCTCATTGTTCATGGGCAAGTATTAAGCTAATTAATATACCCAGTCAAGAAATAGACGTGGATTGTCAAGAGATTGTTTGCTTATTTATGGGAGGAAAATCACCTCAGTCAAATCATATTCGCGCCCACTTTCTTAAAGATTTAAGCGCAATAGAAGGAAAAGTACATTTATTTGGAGTTTCCCCTTAAAG
>CAZZZY010001203.1:0-1278 GCA_964658545.1 uncultured Acetobacteraceae bacterium
GCAGAAACGGGCAAATTTGCCACGTCTTGATCCATTTGCCGCGCCAGCATCTCCCAAGATGCTTGATAAGAGCGACTTGATCCAATAACTACAGCACAATCAGCTAAAGGTGAAACTAACCCAGCATCTTGCAAAGCAGAAGAAACAACCATCTGAGTCAACATTGTCAACTCAGATGGTTGTTGAGCAATCAAACCTAGAGGAAGTGGTTTCAATTCTGAAAATGGCTGATGCAACCGAATTCCAGATTTACCTGCTAGCAAGTTTTGCCAACTATCCTCTAAGCTTCCACCCAAAGCGGAAATTAAACCAATACCAGTTACACAAACCTTCACCAATTTAGATTCTGGGATGAGGGGGATGAGGGAGATATGGGGGATGAGGGAGCGTAATTATAGCCTTCGAGGTTAATTGGCGGATATGTCTAATAAACTTCCTCATCTCCCCCATCTCCTCTTACTGTCCTGGTGTTTTCAGATTTTCAGCCCCTTGGGTGACTTTAGCAGATTCAATGCGATCGCCTTGCTGAATTTTGTTCACTACATCAAAGCCTTGAGTGACATTGCCAAACACAGCGTAGTTACCATCTAAAAAGGCTAGATCTGCCAAAGCAAAGTAAAACTGAGCAGAAGCGGAGTCTGGTGGTTGCGATCGCGCCATCGCTACTGCACCTTGTTTATGGGGCAATACGACAGGTTGAGCAGTTGCATCAAATGGTTTATTGTAAATCGGAGTATCCGCACCTTTTGGCTTAATTTCTAAAGGTATGTAGCGAGCATTTCCCGTTTTCGGGTCAACATAGCTACCGGTTCCCAGTTGATCTACTGGAACTTTCGGGTCTTTGCTTTTAGGATCGCCCCCTTGAACTACAAATGGTTGGGGTTCGCGGACAACTCGATGAAAAGCTAAACCATTGTAAACACCCTTTTGCACTAAATCTACGAAGTTGCCAGCTGTAATGGGGGCATCAGTGCCGTCCACTTCGATAGTAATCGGAGAGCCTTTAACCGTCATTACCACAGTAGCCTTGCCTTCAAGACGTGGTAAATCAGTGATTCCAGGAACACTCTCACTACTGGTTTGAGATACAGATGTTGCTTCAGCAGTCGTCTTGGTGCTTGACTCGCTTGTGGCCGAGGCCGCTGCTGAGGTGGGAGAAGAAGTATTAGAAGCTACTTGCTTTGTTGAACATCCTCCCAGTATCAAAGCACTGATGAGCACAAAAGAAAGCAAAAATTGTGAAATTTTTAACCGCATTGCCACTTACTGATTCAACCA
>CAZZZY010001204.1:0-1272 GCA_964658545.1 uncultured Acetobacteraceae bacterium
AGCCCTTCTCTATCAGAACGATAGTGTAAGCTCAGAGAATTTTCCTCCATATCAGTACACTCAAATGATGGGGGCTGGAGTTTAGGAAAACTAACTCCCACACGAGCATGAAGATTGTCAAGGTTTTCTAAAAACTCAGGCAGTGTATCTCCACTCATATCCATCATTTCGCCATAGCCTTCTTGGGCTGTGTACTGAACCCAGAATTCCCCAAAGGCTTGGATAATTGCTGTGGGAGATAAACTTAGAATTACACTAGCAGCTTTGACCAACCTGTGAGTGATGTCATCGGGATAGCCTTCCATGCTGAGGAAAACATCTATGTCCACCTCTGCTTTGTGCTTAATTTCTTTCCAAGTCTCTTCGCCAAAGCGATTGCACACCATGTCTTGAATCGCCTTGTTTACTAATCCGTACATGGAAACCTCCTGATAACTGCACCTAATTTTGCTTTGTGAATTTGACCGAGACTTGACTACTGATTCCCTAAAAAGGTTATTTAAATTACAAACTTTCCTACTTGTTACCGCTTTAAAAACGCGAAAAAGTAGGAAAAACTGTCTATATTTTAATGCTACACGCCACTTTACTCACAACCGTATTTATACGCTTTACTTTTAATATTAGTTATGTATCTGTAAAGATCCATGAATTAGCAGACAAGCCAGATTTAGAGATTTGACGCTGAATTCCATTAAAAAATTGGACACGGGCATCCATAGCTTCTACAATAGCTAGCCTTACCTGGATATCCTCTTCATTCATTGTGATCCGAGGTTCAATCACTGCTGCTAACTTCGCTGCATGACTATCATCCACATCAATATGGATTTCAAAAAAGATCAGGGATTCTTTGGGTAAGGGAGTCGCACCGACAATTCCTTTGTATAGTTGCGTATACAATGAGTTAACAATCCCTTCGGAAGCATAACAAATAGCACCTAGTGCAGCTAAGTAGCCGTACTTGTGTGGCATCTGCAAGTAGGTTTCAATCAGGGCGCGAGTTTCAGGTGCAGTGGGTAGTGCTGCCAGGGTTTCATCATGGATACCAAGGGCGCGGGTAAATTTACGAAACAATTCTGGGTGGGACTGAGTTATATCTCCCTGTCCAGGTTGATTTTACCGATTTTCCTTTGCCTGTGGATTTTATGTTTAAAAACTAGCCTTTTCAAAGGAGTAGCTACCCTGAGAATTGTCATCTTGTTAGTTTCTTTAAATATAAACAGCTAAATTATATTTAACTTGATGAACTTGCGTTGTTACTTAGCTAAT
>CAZZZY010001205.1:0-1265 GCA_964658545.1 uncultured Acetobacteraceae bacterium
CCAAGCGTATTGCCTTGTATTTCTGAAAGTTAAAAGTCGAACATTTCTACAAGGCGATACCCGCGAGTATAAAGTGGAACTGGAGCGTCAGGATTTTGTCTATTCTTAGCCTGTTCAACAGTTTCATCAAATACAATTAGCGTTTCTTTCCCAACTTTCAGCCAATCTTCATAAGGGATGCTCATATCTTCTTCAATACCACCAATATTAGGTGCTACCATCGCTCGGTAAGCTTCATTGAATCTCCTGCGGAACCGGAAATCTACTGAAATTCTCAGACCTTCATTTTTCCTTCTTACTGTTTGATGCAATCCACGGGCATCATTAAAGTACATTGTGCCATGTTGTAGTTGTGCTTCGGTGTAGGAGACAACCATCGGAATATCCCGACCTTCATCAAAGTCTGACATCACCTGCATAGATTGTAGTTCCATTTCGCGGGGCATTTCACCTGCTTCGATGGTGATATTATCGATGTCACCAAATAGTGGCAGAACCACTACAGTTGCGTCAGCAGCAACACCTGCCCAAACATCGCTATGGCACTTTGAGCTAGCGAAGGGCAGACGCAACTTTTCAGCATTAGTCTTACCATAGACCATACGGAGATTTACTGGTAAATCTACTGCATCAATCAAGTCATTTGCTCCTAGTTGGTAGAAAGCCTCAGCTACGCTCTTTTGAAAAAGGTTAAATGCTAGAGTATGTTCTCGCTTGGGCATCAAAAGACCAGTGCCGGTGTAGTTCGGCAAAGTATTTCTTGATTCCAGTAGTCGTTCAAGCATTTCAGCTTCTGAAAGAATGATGGGACTATTCAGACATGATGAAATATAACCCGCAGCAGCAATGCGGATCTGCTGGAATAACTCAGGCTTTAATGTGTGTTCAAACAGTAGTCGGTACTGTCGCCTTGTAGCAATTTTATCAGCAAGCTCATCAAAAAGTCGATCGCCAAGTTGAGAGAATGCGATCGCCCGCTCATCTTGTACGCGATCGCGCACTGGTGATTCCACTAACAGTTCTTCTAACATCATTTCTTCCAACGTTATTCTAAATTGGCTAAATAACTCATCCATCCAAAGCCAGTTCGTTTTCAAAACCAATCTGGCTATTACGAAATTAACAATATTCTTCTCTTTACACGTCGTAAAATATACTGTTTTATTTATCTTACCTATCTTGATTAAAAGAGTTAATTTTAAGTTTATTAGTAAAGGATAGATGAAGTTGCAGCTTAAAAATCGAACTATCTATATAGGACTAGT
>CAZZZY010001206.1:0-1262 GCA_964658545.1 uncultured Acetobacteraceae bacterium
CAAGACAGCATAAGCTTAATAATCACTACATGTTTGGTCTAATTGGACATCTGACTAGTTTAGAACACGCTCAAGCGGTAGCTCAAGAATTGGGATACCCAGAATATGCCGATCAAGGGTTAGATTTTTGGTGCAGCGCCCCGCCGCAAATTGTCGATAGTATTATTGTCACTAGTGTAACTGGGCAACAAATTGAAGGACGGTATGTAGAATCTTGCTTTTTGCCAGAAATGCTGGCTAGTCGCCGCATCAAAGCCGCAACGCGTAAAGTTCTTAACGCCATGGCCCATGCACAGAAACACGGCATTAACATCACAGCTTTAGGCGGATTTTCCTCCATTATTTTTGAGAACTTTAAGTTAGAGCAGTTTAGCCAAGTCCGCAACATCAAACTAGAGTTTGAACGCTTCACCACAGGAAATACGCATACTGCTTACATTATTTGTAAGCAGGTGGAAGAAGCGTCGAAACAACTGGGAATTGATCTATCGAAAGCCACTGTTGCTATATGTGGAGCCACTGGGGATATTGGTAGTGCAGTTACACGCTGGCTAGATGCGAGAACAGATGTCAAAGAACTTCTGCTAATCGCCCGCGATCAAGAACGTCTCAAAGAGTTGCAAGGGGAACTAGGGCGGGGGAAAATCATGGGTTTGACAGAAGCACTGCCCTTAGCTGATGTTGTAGTTTGGGTTGCTAGTATGCCCAGAGGTGTGGAAATTGACCCTACCACTTTGAAACAACCCTGTTTGTTGATTGATGGTGGTTATCCTAAAAACTTAGCGACGAAAATTCAGCATCCTGGTGTACACGTGTTAAATGGTGGAATTGT
Organism: uncultured Acetobacteraceae bacterium; assembly: GCA_964658545.1. Taxonomy (GTDB): domain Bacteria; phylum Cyanobacteriota; class Cyanobacteriia; order Cyanobacteriales; family Nostocaceae; genus Nostoc. The sequence goes on from CAZZZY010001206.1 coordinate 833, forward strand.
AGAGCATTCCCTGGATATTGACTGGAAAATTATGAAAATAGTCAATATGGACGTGCCAGCCCGCCAATTGTTTGCTTGTTTTGCCGAATCAATGCTGCTGGAATTTGAGAAGTTATACACGAACTTTTCGTGGGGACGGAATCAGATTACCGTAGACAAAATGGAGCAGATTGGTCGGGTATCGGTAAAACATGGATTTAGACCACTGCTAGTTTAGTCATTGGTCATTGGTCATTCGTTATTTGCAAATGACAACTGATAAAGCAAAGGACAAAGGACTAAGGACAGAGGATAGATAACTTATAACTCGTAATTCATAATCCCTACGATGGCAACTACTGAGCGTAAACCGCTACTGTTAGATTTTGAAAAGCCCCTAGCAGAACTCGCAACCCGAATTGATCAAATTCGGCAACTTGCAGAAGAAAAT
>CAZZZY010001207.1:0-1220 GCA_964658545.1 uncultured Acetobacteraceae bacterium
AAATTGGATACCGCTAATTCATTCTCACCACATTCCTGTTGGTATTGAGGAAGAAATCACCAGCGATTTAACAGCCCGTTTGGAACGTCCCTTGATGCGGATTACGATCCAAGCAGACATTTACAACAAAGATGGTAGAGAGGCACACGCTCAGTTACAAGATGCAGAATGGAAAGCTGCTGGTAAACCTCCCTTTTCAACCTGGGTAGCCCGGACTATTTTTTTGCATTCCATCACTCAAGGTATATCTGCGGGTATTCGTCGCGCCGAATTAAATCTATCTTTGTTGACACCAGGACTAGAAATTGGCTTTGTTGATACTGCTTTAGAAAAACTGAGTGAAGTTGCTTGGTACTTGGAAAATGATCCGATGACAACTTTGGCTCGTTTCAAGGAAGAACCATCAATCAATAAAATTATTGCCGAAGAAAAAGCTCAAGTTGGAATTACCGAGGCGAAGGACGATTTACGAAGTCGCCGCGATGCCATTTTTGCTAATAGACTACTAACGTTAGTTATTGCACCGGAATCACCAGCAGATGTGGATGACGTGTCTGATAGCATTGCCCTATGTTTAATTGACTTTAACGAGGCGACTATTTCTGTAACTACCGAAGGGCCACCGCCAATGGTGGAGAAAATTTTTAATGAAACAGGTGAGTCGGGTAAATTCCGTACTTTTAGAAATCGTTTGTTATTTTTAGTTGCCAACAGGCAAGAATTAGAACGAGCAATTGACAATGCTAGGGAATTTCGGGCTATTCAAAATATTCTAAATTCTCCCAATCGCTTGCAAGATTTATCAGAAAATCAGCAGAAACAACTCAAAGATAAAAAAGGTTCTCTTGATTTAGGGGTAAGAGTATCTTTAACAAATGCCTATCGCCATTTATTTTACCCTGCTAATGACCCAGTAAAAGCTCCCAAGGGTTTGATGCACTATACCCTTCCTGCCCAAGATTCTAGCGATGTGAAGGGTAAAAATAATCAACAAGATGTTATCTTAAAAGCACTGAAAGATTGTCAAAAAATCCGCGCTGATGATGCACCATTTTACGCCCCTGCTTATATTTTGCAGAAGGTGTGGCTGTCTGGGTTAAACCATTGGACAACTAAAGCATTAAAAGAAGCTTTCGCCAAAGACTTGAGTTTAAATATATTCGTCGATGCCGAAATCTCAAAGCTGCGAGATACCATCCGCCAAGGTTTGCAGACTGGTA
>CAZZZY010001208.1:0-1186 GCA_964658545.1 uncultured Acetobacteraceae bacterium
TGTAAAGGGTGAAAGGTGGGATTTGTTTGTTGAGTACCCAGTCACCAACTTCGTAGACTTTGTAGACAACTGGATCATGCAGAGTATGAGTACGAACATTGCGCCAGAAGCGATCAACGCGATATTTTGTCGCAGCAGCACGAGTTCCCATCACTTCAAAAATCTTGCTTGTCACCTCTAATGCCACTCGTGTAGTCAAGACTTTGGCAGTGCTAATAGTGACAGCAATTTCACCGCGTTCGGCGGCTGTTAGGCGTTCTCCCTTTTCCCAGGCAGATTGCAAGACTGAGTTGACGTAATCAACATGGCTGATAGTCGAAATCAAACTCACCCAGAGATTACCGTATTGCTCAAGAATATAAGGATCTTTAGCTGCCGTCTGAGCCGGTGAAAAAATCCAGGGACGGGTTGTAGAAAGTGTATATTGCTTGCCTTCCTCAAAGGCTCCCAGTGCAATCCCCAGGTAGAAATTGATAAAAACGGACTGGAAAGCAGGTGTCACCAATGAGGAAAACGGGCTAGGAGGATTGTTAGAGTTAGGATTACCCAGAATCTCATCTCGGTAAATCAAGACATTATTAAAAGTGACGCTACCGCTATCGGTCTGGCGCTGTCCGATGTAATCCCAATCGTCATTGAGAATCACTCCTTCTCGATGGGTGGGAACAACGGCAAGCGGAAGATTCTCCACCGCTTCCCGATGCTTGGGAACGCCAAGGGTAAGATTCTCCATATATCCTCGCGCTGCTGTTGCTACAATCATGTCAGAGCCAGTACTACCTGTGGCAAAGTTTTTAGTACCATTGAGTCGGAAATTGTTTCCATCTTGTGTTAGCACCAATTTAGGATCTCGCGGATTAACAGCATCACCCCAAAACCAGTTGTTGCGAGTAGTTTCACTGTAGAATCGGGCTTTTTGTTCGGGAGTACCATTTAGTTCAGGGAGGGCAGAATTGACATAGTGATACCCCAAAAGTTGACCAAGTGAGCCATCTGCTTTGGCAATTTCTCGGATAACTTTGAGGGCTACAACCCAAGTTTGACCAAATCCACCATATTCTTCTGGGATCAGGAGTTTAAGCAGACCACTTTCCCGCAGCAGATTTAGTTCGGCGGTCGGACTACCACCTTTGGTATCCCGTTCAACTGCTGTTTTAGCAAACTCCTTTGCTAATGAGGCGGCTAG
>CAZZZY010001209.1:0-1151 GCA_964658545.1 uncultured Acetobacteraceae bacterium
ATTGGGAATTAGGAAGAAACTTATTAAATAATTCTCCCTCATCTTCCCCATTTTTATTTCACCTCGGCTGTCGCGGCTTGACGGGCTGTTCGCATGGCTTGAACAAATTGCTCAAACAAGTAATCAGCGTCGTGAGGGCCAGGACTGGCTTCTGGGTGATACTGTACGGAGAAGACAGGTAGAGATTTGTGACGTACCCCGGCAATGGTGCGATCGTTTAAGTTCAGATGGCTGATTTCCACAATTGTCGTAGGTAAGGAATCTGGATCAATAGCAAAACTATGATTTTGGCTGGTAATTTCTACCCGTTGTTGTAAACCCGCAGGCTGATTTAAACCACGATGACCAAATTTGAGTTTATAGGTTTCTGCCCCTAATGCATGACCTAAAATTTGATGCCCCATGCAAATACCAAAGATGGGTTTTTGACTTAACAAGAGTGCTTTGGCAGTTGCAATCCCTCCAGTGACGGCAGCAGGGTCGCCCGGCCCATTAGAAAGAAACACACCATCTGGATTGTAATTGAGGATTGCTTCTGGTGGCGTATCAGCAGGCACAACAATCACTCGACAACCGTAACTTACTAAGCGACGCAAAATATTGCGTTTTACCCCAAAGTCGAGGGCAACAACGGTAAAGGCTTCCCCAAGATTTTCCGCCGCCTCAGAGTTGAATTCCCAAGCTGGAATTGTGGGATCTGACCATTCATAAACCTTTGATGTGGTGACTTCCCGAACCAGATTCAATCCCGCCATATTGGGAGCCGCCTGTACCTGTTCTAGCAATTCCGCCTCATCGAGAATGGTTGTGGAAATGCCACCGTTCATGGCTCCAAACATCCGAATTTTGCGGGTGAGGGCGCGGGTATCGATGCCGTATATCCCTGGTACTTGGTTTTGTTTGAGGTAGTCTGGTAAGGATTGTGTCGATCGCCAGTTACTTGGTCGCTGACAAATATTCCGCGCGATCGCACCCCGGACTTGGGGGCCATCTGATTCCTCATCTTCAGGATTGACACCAGTATTGCCTAATTCAGGATAGGTAAAAATGACAATTTGACCACAGTAACTAGGGTCAGTCAGTACTTCTTGGTAGCCGGTCATGCCAGTGTTAAACACTACTTCTCCGATCGCGGTTCCCGTAGCACCGAA
>CAZZZY010001210.1:0-1136 GCA_964658545.1 uncultured Acetobacteraceae bacterium
ATCCTGACTATGTACCTGAAAACTCTACACCTCCGACAATTTCGCAATTACCAAGACCAAAAGGTTGAGTTGAATGCTGCCAAAACAATTTTGGTAGGTAATAACGCTCAGGGAAAGTCGAATTTGTTAGAGGCGGTGGAGTTGCTGGCGACATTGCGATCGCACCGAATGACCCGCGATCGCGATTTGGTTCAAGAAGGGGAAGCCATAGCCCAAATTAATGCTACTCTGGAGCGGCAAACAGGCGTTAGTGACCTGACCTTAACCCTCCGTCGGAATGGTCGTCGGAGTGTTGCTCTCAATGGTGAATCTATCCGCCGTCAAATGGATTTTCTCGGCGTTCTCAATGCAGTGCAATTTTCCAGCCTGGATTTAGACCTAGTACGCGGCGGCCCGGAAGGTCGCCGCAACTGGTTAGATACACTCTTAATTCAACTCGAACCAGTTTATGCTCACATTTTGCAACAGTATAACCATGTGTTACGCCAGCGCAATGCTTTTTTAAAAAAAACTCAAGACTCAGCACTGGATACTCAGCACGGGCTACGCCCCGCTACGCTAACAGAACTGGCTGTATGGGATGCACAGTTAGCTACCACAGGAACCAGGGTAATTAGACGACGCGATCGCGCCATCCAAAGATTAGCTCCCCTTGCTAGTGCAAGGCATACCAGTATCAGTGGTAGTACAGAAATTCTGCAAATTAAGTATGTGCCGAATATTCCTTTGGAGGATAACCATCCAGAAGAAGTGCAACAAGCTTTTTTAACAAAAATTCAGCAGCGAGCGATCGCTGAAATCCACCAAGGCACTACCCTGGTCGGTCCCCATCGAGACGAAATAGAATTAACTATTAACCAGACACCCGCTCGTCAATACGGTTCTCAAGGTCAACAACGAACGCTGGTTCTAGCCTTAAAGTTAGCAGAATTACAATTAATTGAAGAAGTCGTCCAAGAGCCACCATTGCTATTACTTGATGATGTTCTTGCTGAACTAGATTTATCCCGCCAAAATCAGTTGCTTGATGCCATTCAAGACCGCTTTCAAACCCTGATTACCACCACTCACTTGGGTTCTTTTGATTCCCAATGGTTGAAATCCTCCCAAATTCTTTTTGTGAAAGCAGGAGAAAT
>CAZZZY010001211.1:0-1073 GCA_964658545.1 uncultured Acetobacteraceae bacterium
TCCACATCAAGACAGTTAGTTTAATTTTCAACTGTTGTATGAGACAATTGTGCATCAACAACCCGACCTGCTGTCATAAGTACCAATCTTTTTTGTTGACGCTTCAGGACTCCTACCGCACCAAAAGCACCGAGCGCTAAAATCCCCAAGTTTACCGAAGGTTCAGGAACAGACTTAGCCTCAATGTCCGCCAGTGCAGTATCTGCTATTACCTTCTGAGCAGCTGTCGTTGGGTGGAAACCGTCCCAGAACAGAAACGTGGCTGGGTCACAATCTGGACTAGATAGACAAGGCTCGGTTACATTCGTAAAACCCAATGAACTTGCTTGATTAAATAAAGAATAAATATCAACAGGGATGATGTTGAGATTAGGGTTTTGGCTGCTCAAAGTGCTGACAGTTTCTGCTAAACCCAAGTTAAACTCACTAGTCGATTGGCTAAGGGTTGTAGTGTTGAGACCGCTGGTTTGATCTCCTGGTAGCTCTCCCAAATTTGGCAAGTTAAACACCAAAATATTTTTTGCGCCGACTCCTGCGAGAATATTCAACGCCTGGGATATATTACTGATTACCGTGGCCGAGTTTCCAGCGTTACTAAATAATAAATCATTCGCACCTCCCCACAATGTATAAAGTGCATTTGGATCGGCAGTTTGATGATTTGCTTGCAGAATTCCAGCATAATCTTCGACTTGTTGTAGCACTCCGGGTAAATTTGGATTGGGAACGATAACATTACCTGAACCAGAGCTAGCACCACCGAAAGCGAAATTTATCCCTTGGGTAGGAGGTGTGGAAGCAATAGTAGTGAATAAAGTAGGCGTTAACCCTAGCTGATCTCCGAGATAATCCACCCAGATCGGCCCATTGGAAAAACGTCCATCATAGTAAGGTGGGCTTGGAGGGTATGTTTGACTAGTAGCATTGTATATATTGCCTGTATCGGAAAGACTATCGCCAAAGACATAAAGCTGATCAAAACTCACAGCCGAGGCTTTGGTGGGCAACATGAAAGAAAATAGAACAAATCCTGCCGCTACAGCTTGTTTTTTCATATTTGTTTTACCTGTGGT
>CAZZZY010001212.1:0-1070 GCA_964658545.1 uncultured Acetobacteraceae bacterium
GCAAAAATTCATAGGCTTGCTCTGGTTCAATCCGCCACAAAGTTAGAGCAGTTTCCATTTGAATGTTAAGTGCGACTAATGCGTGACCCAAAGAATCATGGATATCACGGGCAATGCGATGACGCTCTTCTAATGTTGCCATTGCTTCGATTCGCTGATTGAGTTGCCGTTCCTGTTGGAATGCTTTGAGCAACTGTGCTTGCAAAGAGCAAATTGTGAGTTGATTCTCAACCCGCACCAAAACTTCCTCAACTTGAAATGGCTTAGTAATATAGTCTACACCCCCAACTGTAAAAGCTTTCACCTTATCAAATACTTCATTGAGGGCGCTAATAAAAATTACTGGAATTGCTTGGGTGTTGGAGTTAGCTTTTAAGCGTTGGCACACTTCATAGCCATTCATCCCTGGCATATTAATATCTAGCAAAATCAAGTCAGGGGGTTGGGCTTGTATCCCCATTAATGCTGTTGAGCCATTAGTAACACTGCGAACTTCATACCCCTGTTCAATCAACATCGTGGATAACAAGCGTAGGTTATCCGGCGTGTCATCAACTATGAGGATGTCTCCTTTGAGGAACTGAGTACCATCCATGAGGTATCTACTAAAAGAAAACGTAGCTGAAATTAAATTATATGCTGTTGATCAAATATATAAGAATCCAGTTTGATTCCTGAGTTTACTTGTGTGGGCAGGGAACAGGAAAGAAGGAATAGATCCGTACTGAGTCTTGTTCAAAAATCAAATAGGAGTTTTATATACAGGCAGTAGATTTAGATTGTCGTCATTAAAAATGTTCAGAAATTGGAAACTAAGTACAAAATTTACACTATTACTCACACTGGTTTTTCTCGGTGGAATTTGCTTGAGTGGAATTATCTTGGCTTCAGCAATGAAGCACGAAGCCGAAGAGGATATTAGCACCAAAGCAGAAATTCTTACCCAAACGATGAACGCTGTCAGGAATTACACTGACAACAGCATTAATCCTCTGCTAGAAAAGCAACTGTTGACTGCACCAGAGTTTATCCGCCAAACAGTCCCCGGTTTTGCAGCGCGGCAAGTTTTT
>CAZZZY010001213.1:0-1040 GCA_964658545.1 uncultured Acetobacteraceae bacterium
AGCTAGGCTTTCAAACTGCGCTGTATGACAGTAATACCAGACTACATCGCAGTTTGCAAGCAGACATTGTTTTAACCAGTCCCCAAGCCCGTAACTTGCCAAGCTTGTCTACATTTTCTCGGCGGCGACTTTACCAAGCAATGGATATACCAGGGGTGAAGTCGGCCGAAGCAATGTATTTCAATAACACAATCTGGAAAAATCCTCAAACACATCGTGAAACGGGGGTGTTAGTTATCGGCTTCAACCCAGACAAGCCAGCTTTTGATTTACCAGATGTTAACCAGCAATTGCAGGCAATTAAGCTACCAGATACCGTCTTATTCGACCGTGGTGCAAGAGGAGATTATCAAAAAGCGATCGCTCAAATTGACCAAGGTAAAACCCTGACTACCGAGATAGAACGGCGCACAATTACCATCAGTGGCTTATTTCAAGTCGGGGCTTCCTTTGGTTCTGATGGCAACCTGATTACCAGCGATCAAAACTTTTTAAGGCTATTTTCTGGACGACAGCCCAGCAGTGTCAGTCTAGGTTTGATTGTTCTGAAACCAGGCTACGACCCGAAAAAAGTAGCAGCAATGCTCAAAGCCTACCTGAGAGATGATGTCAGAGTCTTAACCCACGCCGAATTTATTGAATTTGAAAATAACTTCTGGAGAACAAATTCCCCAATTGGGTTTATTTTCAGCCTGGGTGTCTCGATGGGCTTTGTGGTAGGTGTAATTATCGTCTATCAAGTCCTTTCCGCCGATGTTAATGCCCACGTTCGAGAATACGCGACCTTTAAAGCTATGGGATATCGCAATTATTACCTGCTAGGTGTGGTTCTTGAAGAATCGTTGATATTGGCAGCACTAGGCTTCTTCCCCGGATTGGGAGTATCCTTAGCACTTTACCAACTGACTCGCAGCGTCACAAATTTACCCATGTACATGACTGCGATTCGGGCATTGCAAGTATTAGTACTGACTATCATTATGTGTACAATTTCCGGTGCGATCGCCACCCGCAAACTCCAAGCCACCGATCCTAGATCG
>CAZZZY010001214.1:0-1004 GCA_964658545.1 uncultured Acetobacteraceae bacterium
AAAGCTTACGAAATTCAAAGCAACGGCGGGATTGATGCCATCGCATTAGTTGATCGCCCTGAACCAAAACCAACTACGGGACAAGTTCTCATTCAAGTCAAAGCAACATCCCTAAATTACCGCGATCTGCTCGTCGCTGAGGGTGCTTACGGTGCTGGACAAAAATATCCGTTAATTCCCCTGTCTGACGGTGCGGGGGAAGTCGTGGCGGTGGGGGAAGGTGTGACACGGGTTAAAATAGGCGATCGCGTCGCTGGTATTTTCTTCCAAGACTGGATTTATGGCTCTTTAAGCAAAGAGAAAATGAAATCCGATCTCGGAGGCGGTATTGATGGAATGCTGGCTGAGTATGTCGTATTACATCAAGATGGTTTAGTGATATTACCAGACTATCTATCCTATATTGAAGGAGCGACTTTACCCTGTGCAGCAGTCACAGCTTGGCATGGACTGGCGACAAAAGGCAATATTCGCGCAGGTGATAGTATTTTATTACTCGGTACTGGGGGAGTTTCGATTTTTGCTCTCCAGTTTGCCAAGATACATGGTGCTAGAGTAATTATTACTTCCAGCAGTGATGAGAAATTGGCACGGGCTAAACAGCTGGGTGCTGACGAGACAATTAACTATAAAACAACGCCAGATTGGGAGAAGCAAGTTTACCAATTAACAAACCGCACGGGTGTAGATCATGTAGTTGACGTAGGTGGTGCAGGGACTCTACCAAAATCATTACAAGCAGTCCGCATTGGAGGACGTATTAGCTTCATTGGCGTATTGTCAGGTAGAGGAAGTGAAATTGACCCCATGCCAATACTTTTCAAAAGTTTAACAGTTCAGGGCATTTATGTTGGCAGTCGGGAAATGTTTGAAGCGATGAATCAGGCTATGCAACAGCATCAAATTAAGCCGATTATTGATCGAGTTTTCCCATTCACTGAAGCACGAGAAGCTTATCATTACCTTAAAAGTGCGGCTCACTTTGGTAAAGTAGTTATCGACCT